>DASTZM010000291.1:0-2672 GCA_035764305.1 Chloroflexota bacterium
CCACGTGGCGCCGCAGCTCGAGCTGTGCGGTGACCTCTCGGGCAAGCACCCGCAGCGCCGCGGCCTGCTCTCGGTCCAGCCGGCGGGGATGCCGGTCGATAACGCACAACGTGCCCACAGCGTGCCCATCCGGCGTGACCAGGGGCGCGCCGGCATAGAAGCGCAGGTGCGGCTGGCCGATGACGAGCGGGTTGTCCGCGAAGCGTGGGTCCTCGTGCGAGTCTGGGACGACGAACAGGTCGTCCGGGGTGTTGATGGCGTGGGCGCAGAACGCCACTTCGCGCGGGGTTTCGGTCAGGTCCATCCCGACGCGCGCCTTGAACCACTGCCGCGCCTCGTCGACGAGGCTGACCAGCGCGATCGGCGCATGGCAGATATGCGCAGCGAGCAGAGCGATGTCGTCGAACGCCTGCTCGGCGGGCGTGTCCAGTACATCGTAGGCGGCGAGCGCCTTCAGGCGCTCGGTCTCCCGCGCTGAAATGGGCGGCGCAAGCATGGGTGCAGCCTCCGACGCAGATTATCGCGCCGGGCTACACCGGAAGGGCGTACCTTTCCCCAGCTCGTCCAGAGGGCGCTCGAGAAATGGGGGCCGGCGCCGGCTCACCGGTGGCGGGCGGCCCCTGAGTCGGATCCAGCGTGAAGCGATAGGTCACGCCCTCGCCGGCGACGGCGAAGCAGTCTCCCGCCTGGGCCCTCGCGTGCAGGATCATCTTGCCTTCCCACTGCGCCATGCGGGCCAGATCGTCCATACTGGCCACGTCCAGCGTGGGACCCGCGGGTGGCGTCTGTACCGAGACGACCATCGGCGCGTACTGCGCCCAGACCCGCTCGAGCGCGGTGCGCGGCCGGTTTCGGAGGAGCAGCACACCCGCCGCGAGGAGCGTCACGACCGACACCCCGAGCACGACGTACGCGCCGGTGCGGGCGATGGACACGGGCAGCGCCGCAGCCAGCACCGGGATGGCGTTGGGCTCTACCACCGGCGCGCGGAGCAGGCCGCGGCGGGACGGGGCGAGCGGGTCAGCCTCGCTCCCGGCGGGGATCACCTGGTGCGCCTGGTAGGGGTCCACCCGGAAGGTGAGCTTTGGCGCGAAGCGATCGTTGACCGGCTGCCCAGCGATGGTTCCCTCGAGCGTCACCTCCGGCACCACCGAGATGGTGTACTGCTCGCGGAAGAGGCCGGTCTCGGCATTTACGCCGTCCACCAGGGCCTGCACCGCCGCCAGGCTCAGCACCCCCTCGACGACGGTGCTGCTGCCGGAGAACGACTCGGCGGGACGCAGCTCGACGGTGCGTTCCCAGCCATTCGTGTCCGCGATCACCGCCAGCAGGCGCTGCGTACCGCGCACGTCGAGCGCGGCATCGCTGCGAGCGCCCACCTCGAAGCGAAGCGTGACCTCGTCCACGAGGCGACGGAAGAGCGGCATGCCCGTGGCCACGGTGGTGCCGTCGTAGGCGGCGCTGGGTGGCACGGACGCGCTGTAGCTGAAGGCGCCGCTCAGGGTGTAGGTGATGTCGCGGAGCGCCTCCCGTGTCGAGGGAAGACCGGCGGTGAAGACGAGCGCCACGGTCGCCGCCAGGGCGGCGACGCCCGCCCACGCCGCGGTTGCGGCTGCGAGCCTCGCACCGGCCGCCATAGGGGTGATTCTCACGAGCTTCTCCTCTGACCACGTGGTGGGCGAGCGCCGCGCCGCGCCCGCGAATTGACGACCGGCGGCCAGCCGGCGCGCGGCGTGGCTGCGGGTGTGGCGCATGCTGCCCTGTAGGGCCACCGCGCCGAGCAGCAGTCCCATCAGCACCAGTGCGATGGGACTGCGCAGGCGGCCCAGCAGCGTGCCGCCGCCGGGCAGGTGCATCCAGAGCGTCCCGAGCACTTCGCTGCTCCGGGGGGTGTATGAGTCGAGCCACGTGTTGTTGTCGCCCTTGAGCGTGTGCTGCACGCCGTCCGTGGCGACGATGCGGTGCACGACGGTGCCCACGTCCGGGTGGCGGTAGGCGACTACCTGGCCCACCTCGTACGCGTCGCTGCGCCGGACCAGCACGAGGTCACCCAGGCGGATGCCGGGGAGCATGCTGTTCCCGACGATCGAGACGTACGAGACGCTGCCGCCGAGCTGGACCGGGGCGAGGACCAGCCACGCGGCGACCAGGGCGAGAAGGCCGGCGACCGACGTGACCCCGCCGATCCAGCGTCCGATGCCGCGTGTGGATGGGGTGGCCATCTGAGGAGAGACCATCTCAGTAGCGGTACTGGCAGTTGGCCAGCGAGTTGCGACCGGTGCCGCCGTAGCAGACATCGGCGCCGGTGAGGCCGTTGATGGTGTCGTTCCCCGGTCCACCCAGGATGACGTCCGCGCCGGCGCCGGCGTTGATGTCGTCGTCACCGCCGCCGGCCACAATGCAGTCGCTGCCGTCCAGACCATCGATCGAGTCGCTGCCCGCGCTGCCGATGATCAGGTCGGGACCGTTGGTACCCGTGATCGTGCCGGAGCCGGTGATCAGTGTGGTCAGGGTGAGCCCGGCGCACTCGGGGGGGCGGAGGCCATTGATGGTGATCGCCTGCTGGCGCGCCGCGGCACGTGACGCGCGCACGGCGTTGGCAGCCGCGAACCCGGAACCGCTGCTGACGGCGGCGGCGAGAAGGAGTGTGCCGGCGCCGATCAGGAGAAGGT
>DASTZM010000292.1:0-3187 GCA_035764305.1 Chloroflexota bacterium
CGTGACGCTCGACGAACGCGAGCGCCGACTCCGCGGTCTCACCGTAGCGCTCGATCGGCGCAGCCTCGCCGCGTCCCTCGACGCCGTCGTGCGTCACCGTGACGTGGACGACGTCGGCCCAGTCCTGCGACTCCCGGCTGATCACGAACGTCTGCGCCAGGTACAGGCGGACGATCTCGGCGCGCACCTCCATCGGCGCGAGCCTACTGGGAGATGTCTGCGACGTACGCCGCCACGTCGGCGGCCTCCTGCCCCTCGACCACACCGGCCGGCATGACACCGCGACCCGACGCGACGATCTGCTCGACCTCCGCCGGCTCCAGCCCGACGCCGCGCAGCGAGGGCCCGATTCCGCCCCTCGCGTCCATGCCGTGGCAGCCGGAGCAGTTCACGACGAAGACCTGCCGTCCCCTGAGGGGGTCGCCGGCCACGGAAGCGGCTGGTGCCGCCGCTGGGCTGAACGGATGCCACTTGGCGAGTCCGAATGTCGTCAGCGTGACGGTGACGAGCAGCAGCGGCGGCGCGACCTGTCTCTTCGTCATCAGAAGCCGAACCGCACGTTCGTGAAGTACCAGAGCGCCGAGGTGAGCCAGAGCGTTGCGAGCACCGCGGCGAGCGAGCCGCCGAGCACGGGCAGCACCCAGTGCGGATACGCCTTCCAGCGGATCACGAGCACTTCGCCGCCAGGACGCCGTACACGAACGAGCCCGCGACGACGTGCGCGGTCACCCGCGCATCCGGTGTCTTCCAGCCGAGCATGGTCACGCAGTGGAAAAAGACGGGCAGCGTGAGGAGAACCGCGATCCGTCCGGACCAGCGGTGGATCCGCTTCGCCGTGGCGAACGGAAGCGGGACGACGCGGCGGAGCTTCCCCCACATCCGCGACGCGGTCAGCACTTGCACGATCGCGAGTGCGGCGGCACCCGTCGCGAGCCAGGCCTTCGCGGCGATCGTCGACGAGAAGACAGTCTCGACGATGTCCGAGTACGTCGAGCTGACGTCGCCGAGCAGCACGCGTCGAGCCTACGACGAACCAGATAGGTATGGAAGGCGGCGGTACACTGCGCTCTCCCCGGCGCCCGTAGCTCAGGGGATAGAGCGCGCGCCTCCGGAGCGCGAGGTCGCAGGTTCGATTCCTGCCGGGCGCATGAGCCGGCACACACTGGAAGTTTCGCAAACCCCGCGGCGACGCGGGGTTTGCGTTTGACGTCCGGGAGGGCGCTGTGCGCGGCGCCGAGATCATCGAGCGACTCGAACGCGACGCCGTCGGCGTGCCGCTCGTCCCCGGAGACGGCGCCGGTCCCAAGCCCCGTGCCCAGGCGCGGCATCGGCCAGGTGCTCGGCGTCAGATGAGACAACAGATGCGAAGGCATCGCTACTTCGCCGAGGCGGCAGCCGGCCCTTATGACTGCCGCCCCCACGCGTCTACGGACGCAGAATCGTCGGTGCGTGCGCTATGCGCCGATCATCTCGTGCACCGGGAATTCCTTGATGTCCGGTGGACTCTGCGGCTCGATTCCCGCCGCCTCCATGCCTTCGACGATCCGTGGAGCGAAGGCGTCGAAGTCAGCGCGTGACTCCCAGAAATCGATGATCCCCCAACCACCGTCGATCGGCCCCGAAGCGTGAAAGCGCAGCCCCTTCGGTCGCGTCCGATCGGGGTTGACTTGGTCATGCACCTGGTCGAACTGTTCCTGGGTGATTCCCGCGAGCTTGATGCGAATGCCGACAGCCATTGCGAACCCACTTTCAATCGAGAGCAAGACCCATCACGCCGAGCTAGTCCACGACGCGCGGGCTTCCTGGGTGTTACTGCAGCGCTGGCTTGCGCTGACGTGAAATCAGTAGTCCCGCCCCTCCAAGCACGCAAAGGAGGACAGGCATGCTGCTCGCGCCGAGTGCTGCCTCCATCCACGCGAATCCTTGATCGGCCAGGGGTACGACTCCAGGTGCCGACGCGACGACACTCGCGCCACGCACAGCCCTATCGTCGGAACCATCAAGAGCAATCACGCCGCGCACCGCACGGTCATCGGGGCGGGTTGCGGACGCGTTGAGATCGGTCGTGCGCTTCACGGCAACGACGTTGACGTCGCGCACCGCACGGTCATCGGGGCGGGTTGCGGACGAGTTCTCGACCACGACGACGTTGACGTCGCGCACCGCACGGTCATCCGGCCGGATGCCAGCCTGCGCCACTGGAATTGAGATTGCCGTGGCCGTCAGCCCAAGCGCGACTACCACCGCAATGCGGCGGGGCGTCCTATCCACTCGATCCCTCCTCATTCATCGTGAGAGAGGGAAGGGTCCCCCCCTACACCAGAACCCGTGGGAGCCGCAGAATCTTGGGTGGATCGCCCCGCGCGAGACCTAACGCCCGCCGAGTATGTCACAAGTGTGACGAGACCGTCGCGCTTGCCAGCATCCACCTGCTGCCGGGGGGGAAGCGCGATTGTCAAGCGGCCCCGCCCGTGCTCTTCGCGTCACTGTCTTTCTCACCACCAAAAGGAACCGAGACGGGCGCGATCTGACAATCGGCGATACCTCGAACTCTGCCGTGGAGCTGAATCATCGAACCACGCCAGGCACCAGCGCATTGACTTCTGCGCCCTTGGGGTCCAGTGTGCTGTGGGTCAGCGAGTTGAGTCGCGCCCACACGCCTCCTGCGTCTTGGTTGTGGCCTTTGCGACGCAAAGCCTTCTTCTCTCACTGGTAGCAGCGTCTTGCGGCATCCATTCCCTACGCACAATCGCGTCGGGTTACCGAAGGAGACAATCATGCGGCTCCGAAAGTGGGCTACGAGTACAAGCCAGCGTGCAAGGAGCGAGATGATGCGTAAGCTCGTGCTTGTCGCCGCTGTCGTGACATTGGTAGGGGTCGCGGGCACGGCGACCGCGGCAGGAGTCACGCCAGATCAGCTGACCGCCGCCGGGTGGACGTGCTTTACCGATCCGGGAGCACCGAGAACGGTATGCAGCGATCCCGGTCACGGACGGCCGACACCGGGAAACCCTGACGCGCCGCCCTCCTACAACTTCAAGATCTTCACCCTTGATGGCTCATTCACGGGGACAGTCCATCTGATTCGCAGCGACCTTTATCAAGGCCAGCCGTGCCCCCAGACGGCCGCGCCGTATTTCTTCATTCCTGTCATCGGCTATTACAGGTGCGAGCACTTCTAGGAGGT
>DASTZM010000293.1:0-3758 GCA_035764305.1 Chloroflexota bacterium
CGGGCGCGCTCCGCGGCGTGCCCGGCGCAGAGCGCCAGCGTCGCTGGGGTCCACGGCCCGACTGGTCCGCCGCTGCCTTCCGCGAGCCGACGGCGCTGACCGAGCCTGCGTTCCCCGAGCGCGCCACCGCCGCGCTCCCAGACCCAGGAGCACCTGCCGATGACGCGTGAGCCTGTCAAGATCGCCCGACCACTGAGTCGCCGGCGCGCCTTGCGCGCTGCGCCCGTCCTCCTGGCCGGCATCGGCGCCGCGGCGTGTGCCACCGGTGGAGGGGGCGCCGCCAAACCGGCCGTCCCCGCCGCGCCGTCGCTCCCCTCCCCCCGGACGGTCGAGCTCTGGAGCCAGTGGGGCTCGGGCATGACGCTCGACACGCAAGCCAGGCTCGTCCAGCGCTACCAGCAGCTCAATCCCGGCGTCACCGTCAACACCGCGGTCGCGCCCATGGTCAGCGGCGCGCCCGAGAAGACCATCACCGCTACCGCCGCCGGGTCACCGCCCGACGTTGGAATCTTCGACCGCTTCGTCATCGCCTCATTCGTCGCCAAAGACACCTTCACACCGCTGACCGACCTGGCCAGGCGCGATGCCATCACCGAGAAGGATTACTACCCATTCGCCTGGAATGAAGCCACCTACAAGAACAAGCTCTACGCCCTCCCGTTCCAGACCGGCATCCGCGGCCTGTTCGTCAACCTCGCGCACCTCCGTGACGTCGGCGTCCGGCCGGACCAGCTCCCCAAGACGCTCACCGAGCTCGACCAGCTCGCCGTGCGCCTCACGCAGCAGGGCGGGGAAAGCTTCTCGCGCGTCGGCTTCATGCCGTGGGTCGGCAATAGCCACTTCTACACGTGGGGCTGGCTCTTCGGCGGCGAGTTCTTCGACGACAAGGCCAACCGCTGCACCGCCAATCACGCCAAGAACATCGAGGCGCTCAATTGGGTGGCCGGGTACGCGCAGCGGCTCGGCGACGCGCGGTCGCGCGCGTTCCAGAACGGCTTCGCCCAGGCCCCCGGTGGTGGGTTCGGCGGCGGGCTGCAGTCCTTCTGGCACGACACCCAGGCGCTGATGGACACCATCGCCACCGCCGTGCCGCAGCTCGAATACGACACGATGCCGCTGCCGCCCGCGCCCGGCCAGACCAAGACGTCCAGCTGGGCGGGCGGCTTCGGCTACTTCGTTCCCCGCGGCGTCAAGAACTCCGAGGTCGGCTGGCACCTCGCCAAGTTCCTCGGCGGAGACGAAGGAGAGCTGGCGTGGGCCCAGGGCACTGCCGTCTTCCCGGTGCGCGTCAACGTCGCCAAGGCGCCCTACTTCCAGGAGCGCGCGGCCAGGGACAAGCGCTTCAAGGTCTTCCTCGACCTCCTACCCATCGCGCGCTCGCGCCCCGTCACGCCCGTCGCACAGCTCATGCTCGACGAGCTGAACGCCGCCGTCGACAACGTGCGCAAAGGCGCCTCACTTCCCAAGGATGCGCTCGACGCCGTGACGCAGAAGGTCAACGCCGAGCTCGCCGCCCTCGGCGGCTAGGCGGTCAAGCGCTCCCTACCTCCACCCAGCGGCCGCTCTCGGCCGAGCGCTCCACCGCCCCCATCACCGTCTGCACCGCCAGTCCAACCCCAAAGTTGGGCAGCACCTCTTCCGGCTTCTTGCCCGCCAGAATCGCGTCCACGAACGTGTGCAGCTGCGTCATGCGGTGCTGCCGCCCGGCGGGCAGCGTGACCCACGCGCCGCGGTCGCGGAACGCCTTGCCCAGGCAGACCAGCAGCTCATCCGGCTTGGAGTTGTCGTACACCGCGGCTCCGTCACGACCGCTCACTTCGATGCGCTGATAATTGCCCCGCCCGGTGTACGTACGCGACGCGGACAGGTTCACCATGCCGCCTCCCGCCAGCTCGCCGATCAGCTGCACGTCGTCGTCCACATCGACCTTGCCCATCTCGTTCGGCTTGCCCGGCAGTGGGCGCTCCGGGATGAACGTCTTCAACTGCGCCGTCAGCCGCGCCACCGGTCCTGCCCACAGATACGTGAGCGAGATGATGTGCGAGCACAGGTCGCCCAGCGCGCCGCTTCCGGCCACCGCCTTCTGATAGCGCCACACCAGCGACGCGCGGTCCAGCCCCTGCCCGTAGTAGCCCGTCACGTGCCGGATCTCACCCAGCTCGCCCTGGTCGATCAGCTCCTTCAGCAGCCGCGCCGCGGGCACGAACCAGTAGGAGAACGGCACGAACGTGATCACGCCCCTCGCGCGCGCGGTGTCATGCATCTCCTGCGCCTCGCGCACGTTCATCGCCAGCGGCTTCTCGCAGCACACGTGCACCCCCGCCTCCAGCGCCGCCATCACCGCCGGGTGGTGCGCGTTGTGCGGCGTGCCGATCGTCACCGCGTCGACCGGGTGCTCGCGCAGCAGCTTGACGTAATCCGTCCCCGACAGCGACGCCCCGGCGCGCCCCGCCGCTTCCTGCGCCGCCGCGGCGTTCACGTCCGCGCACCACACGATCTCCGCCTTGCCGTGACTCTGCAGCTGCGGGATGTGCGCCCCCCGCACGATCCCACCCGTGCCGATGATCCCGAACCGAGCCTTCTCCACTGTCCTCTCCCTGGTCCTCTCCGACGCGGCGCGCACTATACACTCGCCCAACCGCCATGAAACGCCTTCCCGTCGCACTGCAGCTCTACTCCGTCCGGGATCAGCTCAAGGAGGACTTCCGCCGCGTCGTGCACAAGGTCGCCGAGATCGGCTACGACGGCGTCCAGTTCGCCGGCTACGGTGGACTCTCGGCCCAGGAGATGCGCTCGCTGCTCGGCGAAGCCGGCGTCCAGCCCGCCGGCACCCACACCGGCCTCAACATCCTCGAGGGATCGCTCGACCAGGAGATCGACTACAACCTCGAGATCGGCAACAAGTGGATCATCTGTCCCTCGCTGCCCGAGGCGCGCCGCAAGGACATCGAGGGCTGGCGCGAGATCGCGGCGTCGCTCAACCGCATCGGCGAGCGCTGCCGCGACCGGGGCCTCCTGTTCGGCTACCACAACCACGCGTTCGAATTCCCGCAGATCACCGACGCGCCGCCGGGCGAGCGGGGCATCGATGTCCTGCTCGGTCAGACGGACGGCGAGCTCGTCTTTTGGGAGCCCGACGTGTACTGGATCCACAAGGGCGGCGAAGACCCTGTCACCATGATCCGCCAGTACGCCGACCGCGTGCCCATCACACACCTCAAGGACGAGACCAAGGACGAACGCAAGACCTTCGCCGAAGTCGGCGAAGGCTCACTCGATTTCAACGCCATCCTCGATGCCTCCGAAGAGGCGGGGGTCGAGTGGCACTGTGTCGAGCAGGACCGCTGCGACCGCGACCCACTCGAGTCGGTCGCCATCAGCTTGCACAACCTCCACCGCATGGGAATGGGGCTGAAGTCAAAGTGAAGATCGTCCGCGTCGAGCCGCTGCTCATCGACCGCTACCTCTTCGTCCAGATCGAGACCGACTCGGGCCTGACCGGCCTGGGCGAGTCGGGTACGTGGGGGCACCTGGAGGCCTCCGCCACCGCCATCAGGAAGCTGGCCGACTACCTCGTTGGGCAGGACCCGATGCGCATCGAGCACCACTGGAACGTGATGTACCGCTCCGCCCACTTCCGCGGCGCGGCGATCATGGGCGCCATCTCCGCCGTCGACATCGCGCTGTGGGACCTCAAGGGCAAGCACCACGGCGTCCCCGTCTACGAGCTGCTCGGCGGCAGGACGCGCCACAAGGCG
>DASTZM010000294.1:0-4483 GCA_035764305.1 Chloroflexota bacterium
CGGGCCGTCGATGTTCTGGCGCCCGCCCTTGCCCTTGGGCAGCGGGACGAGGCCCAGGTCGAAGCCGGCCTTCTTGGCGCCGTCGACGAGCGCGGTCATGCCGTCACGCGCGACGCCGTACTCCATGCCCGCCTTGCCCGAGAGGAAGGCCGAGCCGCTGGCGACGAGCTGCTTCTGCTCGTCCGACGTGACGACGCTGCGGTCCTTGACGAACATGTCGACGAAGAACTGAATCGCGCCGATGGCCTGGGCCGAGCTGAACTGCGACTTGGTGTAGTCCTTGTTGAACAGCTCGCCGCCGTTCTGCCAGACGGTGCGCTCCCACCGGCCGAGGCGGTCCATGCCGCCGATGCTGGAGAAGCCGATGCTGCGGTCGGCGCTGCCGGGCGAGCCCTTGGTGAGCTTCTGGGCGGCCTCGCGCATCGTCTCCCAGGTCCAGTTGCCGTCCTTCTCGAGCGCTTCCGGGTCCTTGACGCCCAGCCGCTGGAAGAGGGTCTTGTTGAACAGGAGCGTGTGCGGGCCGGAGTACCACGGCACGCCGGCGGGCTTGTCCTTGTACTTGAAGTGGTCCCACACGCCCTGGACGAAGTCGGCCTGGTTGAAGGCCTTGTCCTGGCCGGTGTACTTGGTCAGGTCGAGTAGCACGCCCTGGCTGCCGAAGATGGACGTCTGGAGGTAGTGGATGTAGAGGACGTCGGGCTGCTGGCCGGCGGCGAGGTAGGTCTGGACCTTCTTGAGGTAGTCGCCGGTGGAGTTGGGGATCCAGTCGGGCTGGACCTTGATGGTGGGGAACTTCTGCTCGAACTTCGTCAGCTGCTCCTTGGAGAGGAGCCAGGACGGGTCCTCCTTGTAGAGCGTGGCGAAGTTGAGAGTGGCGGGGGCGGCCGTCTTGCTGCCGGCACTGCCCGCGCTCCCGGCCGGTGCGCCGCACGCCGCGAGCGCCACCCCGCCGGCGAGCGCCACTCCGGCGCTGAGCATGCTTCTGCGCGTGGTCACAGTGTGTCTCTTTCCTCCCTGTGGAGGAAAGTTTACTGAGGTTTGGTAAACGCGGAGTCGTGGGCCGGCAGGGCGCACAGCCCGTCGGCGCAGGAGTCATCCGGGAGGGGCTGCCAGCCGAGGAGCCGGCTGATGCGGTGCCGGTTGCGGGCGAAGAGCCGGTACAGGACGTCGGCGAGCTGGCGCAGGACGGGGACGTAGTACAGGAAGCCGATGGGGCCGACGACGGGGACCTCGCGCACGAGGCGCGCGACAGCGGCGGCGCCGCCGAAGAGGCGCCCGGTGCCGTCTTCTTCGACGAACAGCTGGCGATTGGCCGACTCACGGGTCAGGCCGAGGTGGCTCTCGAGGACGCCGGGGAGCGACGTGGAGAGGAGCCTGACGCGCCGGGGGCCGCCGCCGACGCGCTGGGCGAGGCGAGCCTGGCGCGTGCAGAAGCCGCACGTGCCGTCGTAGAGGACGGTGAGCGTCTCTCGCGTGGCAACCCCGGCGGTCCCTGAGGCGGCAGCGGCGGGCGAGGTGGACCGGGAGGCGGTGGCGGTGGGCACGTCTGGTTGAATTCTAGGGTTGTCTGGAATAGAGAAGGTTTTGCAGAGCGTCTGGCGGTGGGCCGCCCCCGAGCGGGAAAGCGATCGGTGCGGCACGGCGCTGAAGACGGAAGACGGGCTGGTGCTGATCGACCCGCCGGCGCTGGCGCGCGACGAGCGCGTCTTCCTGGAGAGCGTGGCGGGGCCAGTCCGGCACGTGGTGCTGACGAGCGAGCGTCTGCGCGATCTGGCGGCGCCGTTCGACGGCGCGGCGGTGCACGTGGCGGGAGCGGGTGCGCTGCCGGGTGGTCTGCTGCCGGTGGCGTTGCCGCTGGAGGGTCCGGAGGCGGAGGCGGCGGTGCTCTGGCCGGAGGCCGCTGAAGGGCTGCTGGTGACGGGGGACATCCTGCCGTTCGCGGGGCAGGTTCCTTTCTATAGAGAGCGCGCCGAGCTGGAGATGCCGGTGTGGCTGGACGCGATCCGGGCGCTGCTGGCGGCGGACCCGAAGGCACTGGCGCCGGCGCACCAGGGGCCGGCGGATCCGTCGATCGTGCGGTCGACGGCGTACGCGGCAAACATCGGGACGCCGATGCACGCGCGGCGCGCGGCGCCGGTGCAGGGGCCGCGGTTCCTGGTGCCGGAGGCAGAGCGCGTGCTGGGGGAGGCGCTGGTCGCGCCGGTGGTGGTGCGGCGCGATCCGTCGTCGGGCGCGTGGGTGGCGGACCCGTACGCGTGCGCGCGGTGCGGCGCGCCGAACGTGCCGATGCGCCAGACGTGCGGCGGGCCGCCGATCGCGCGGCTGTGCCCGGAGTGCCGTAAGGAGCAGCGCGACCGGCTGCCGCTGGCGCGGGTGATGGTCTGCGCGGGCGGGTGCTGCACGCGCGAGGGGGCCCGGGCGGTGGCGAGCGCGGCGCGCCAGGCGCTGTCGGCGCACGGGCTGGCGCAGGACGTGGACGTGGTGCCCGTGACGTGCCTGGGGGAGTGCAGCCTGGGGCCGTTCGTGCGCGTGTCGACGGCGCGCGGCGCGGAGCCGGAGGCGGCGCGGCGCTTCCGCGAGCAGACGGTGGCGCGGGCGCGGCGCTTCGCCGAGGACGAGAACGAGACGATCGACGACGAGTCGGAGCTGGTGCTGAGCCGGTTCGCGGCGCTCGTGCAGCCGCGCGAGATGGAGCGGCTGGTGGCGGAGATCGCGCCTATAATCGCGGCCCCATCAGGGGAGGCCCCATCCGGGAGAGAGAAGAGGGATCAGAACGATGGCTGAGATGACGTTCGTGCCGCCGGACACGCTGGAGGACTTGACGACGCGCATCTTCGTCGCGGCGGGGACGCCGGAGGACCTGGCGAAGCACGTCGCGCAGCACCTGGTGAAGGCGAACCTGTCGGGGCACGACTCGCACGGAGTGATCCGCATCCCAGCGTACATCGCGCAGTCCAAGACAGAGCGGCTGGCGCCGAGCGCGCGGCCCGAGGTGGTCAAGGAAGGGCCGAGCTCCGCGGTGGTTGATGGCAAGCGCGGGTTTGGGCAGGTGGCGGCGTCCTTCGCGATGGACGTGGCGATCAGGAAGGCGACGGAGACGGGCGTGGCCGGGGTGTCGATCCGGCGGGCGAACCACATCGGGCGGCTGGGGCACTATTCGGAGGAGGCGGCGGAGCGCGGGTTCATCGCGTTCGTGTCGTTCGGGAGCGCGGCGCCAGGTAGCGGGCACATGGCGCCGTTCGGTGGGGCGCAGCGCCACTTCGGGACGAACCCGATCTCATTCGGCATCCCGTCCAAGGAAACGCCCCCGGTGATCGTGGACTTCGCCACGACGATGGTGGCGGAGGGGAAGATCCAGGTGGCGCGGGCGAAGCACGCCGAGCTGCCGCCGGGGTGCATCGTCGACAAGGAGGGGAAGCCCTCGACGAACCCGCACGACTTCTACAACGGCGGGATGATCCTGCCCGCGGGCGGGCACAAGGGGTACGGGCTGTCGATGGTGGCGGCGCTGCTGGGGGCGGGGCTGACGGCGGAGGCGGCGGCGACCGAGGGGCGGGGCGGTGGGGTGTTCGTGCTGGCGATCAACCCGCGCGCCTTCACGACCGAGGAGGCATTCTTCGGGACGGTGGACAACGTGGCGGGGGCGGTGAAGAAGGTGCCGACGGCGCCGGGGTTCAGCGAGGTGCTGCTGCCGGGGGAGCCGGAGGCGAAGGCGCGGGCGGAGCGGCGGAAGGATGGGGTGCCGGTGCCGGCGGACACCTGGGAGGCGATTGGTGGGGCGGCGAAGGAGCTGGGCGTGGAGTTGCCGCAGATCTAGATGCCCTACTGGGACCGGCGCGAGTCGGTGCTCGGGCTGCTGCGCGAGCGCAGGCTGCGGGGATGGCTGCTGATGGATTTCCGCGGCAGCAACCCGCTGCTGTGGCAGGTGCTGGGGGGGATGCCGCGCGGGGTGCACTTCACGCGGCGGACGTTCGCGTGGATCGCGTCGTCGGGAGAGGTAACGCTGCTGGCGCATGCGATCGAGGCGGGGTCGGTTTCGGATCCGCGGTGGACGGTGCAGAGCTACCACAACGGCGCGTCGCTGCGGGAGCGGCTGGCGGGGTTCGGGTTGCAAGGTGGGACGATCGCCATGGAGTACTCGCCGATGGGCGAGCTGCCGTACGTCAGCCGGGTGGACGGCGGGACGCTCGATGTCGTACGGTCGCTGGGGGCGGAGGTGGTGACGTCGGCGGACCTGCTGCAGCTGGCGATCGCGCAGTGGGACGAGGCCCAGGTGGCGCAGCACGACCGCGCGGCGCAGCTGGTGGACGGCGTGAAGAACGACGCGTTCGCGCTGGTGGGGGAGCGGGTGGCGGCCGGCCAGGCGGTGACCGAGCACGAGGTGAGCCGGTTCATCGAGAAGCAATTCGCGGCGCGCGGACTGGCGACGATCTACCACCCCACCGTGGCGGTGGGGCCAAACAGCGCCAACCCGCACTACGAG
>DASTZM010000295.1:0-2252 GCA_035764305.1 Chloroflexota bacterium
GAGCCGGCGACCGGCCGCGGTCGCTGGTCAGCGCATCGGGGATCGACTACTACGGAGATCGCGGCGACGAGATCGTCACCGAGGACAGCGCCCCCGGCGACACGTTCCTCGCCGGGCTGTGCGTCGACTGGGAGGCGGCGGCGCGCGAGGCGGAGGCGCTCGGCGTCCGCGTTGTGCTCATGCGGACGTCGGTCGTCTTTGGCAACGGCGCCGACGCGCTCCAGCGTCTGGCGCTCCCCTTCCGCCTGTTCGCCGGCGGGCCGCTCGGCAGCGGCCGGCAGTGGTTTCCGTGGATTCACTTCGACGACACAGTCTGTCTCTATCGCCTGGCGGTCGAGGATGACGGACTCAGCGGGCCACTCAACCTGGTCGCTCCCGACATCCGGCGCGAGGGCGACGTCGCAAAGGCGGTCGGCGCCGTGCTTGGCCGTCCGTTGTGGGCGCCCGCCCCTGCGCTCGCTCTGCGTCTCGTGCTCGGCGAGCTGTCGGATCTGATCCTCCACGGTCGACGTGCCGAGCCGCGCAAGGCGCTGGCGCATGGCTACGAGTTCCGTTACCCACGTCTGGAGGACGCTCTCAGGCAGGCGCTCCTCACCGCCTCCCCGTAACGGCCAGCGCTCCGGCTGCGACGGCGCTCGCGACGGCGCTCGGTTGCTGGCCTGACTCTTGCAATGGGGCGTGACCGATCCTGACCTGGGAGGCGCCTCGATGGCCGCGGAGATCCCCACCCTGACGCCCGTCGCGGGCTACGTCGCTCCCGTCTTCAGCGTGATCGGCACGCGTGGCGTGCGTCGCCGTGCAGCTCGCCGGCCGGGAACAGACAGTGGCGCAATCGTGCTCGAGCTGCCACCACGCGCCGCGTGGGCGCCAGCCGTCAACGTCTTCGATACCGGGGCGTCGTTCGTGGTCGTCGCCGAGCTAGCGGGCGTCGGCCCGGACAGCCTGCACATCGAGCTTGATCAGGATCGCGACACACTGACACTGCGCGGATCGCGCGCCGGCACTCCGGCGGGTGCCGCGCACACGTCCGTCACCGTCGACGAGGAGATCGCGGCGGGCAGCTTCGAGCGCCGGATCAGCTTTGACACGCCGGTCGACGCGGAGCGCGCGCGGGCGGTGTGCCGCTACGGCTTGCTGGAGCTGATGATCCCAAAGCTGCTCCAGCGCGAATCGAAGACTGCTCCCAAGAAACGATGCGGAGGGGGAGGGATTCGAACCCTCGATACCCTTGCGGGTATAGCGGTTTAGCAAACCGCCGCACTAGGCCTACTATGCGACCCCTCCAAGGGGTGTTAAGAGTATATCTGCGTCTCTAGGTGGGGCGGAGGGAGAGGGATTCGAACCCCCGGTCCTTGCGGACTTCCGTTTTCAAGACGGATGCCTTCAACCGCTCGGCCATCCCTCCGGATTGAGCGCCAGGCTGAACGCTAAAGAGTAGCGCGTCCCCGGCGCGCCATCACGGCTGCTGGCCGGGCGGCAGCTCACGCATCATCGGGAAGGCGATCGTCTCTCGCATGTTGTGCTGGTCCAGCAGAAACATCGCCAGCCGATCGATCCCGATTCCCAGCCCGCCCGCGGGCGGCATCCCTTGCTGCATCGCTTCCAGAAACTCGAGATCCATCGCCTGCGCCTCGTCATCGCCAGCTTGCGCCTGACGCACCTGTTCCAGGAAGCGCGCGTACTGGTCGTCCGGGTCGTTCAGCTCGCTGAACGCGTTGGCCAGCTCGATGCCGGCAGCAAAGGCCTCGAAACGCTCCACCGTGTCGGTCGTGCCGGGCTTCAGCTTGGCCAGCGGACTCAGCTCGACCGGGTAGTCCACGAAGAAGACGGGCTGGATCACCTCCGCCGCGGCGAAGTCGAGCAGGGCGTCGATCAGCTTGGCGCGTGTCTTCTGCGGCTCCAGCCGCAGCCCCTTCGCGCGCACCGCGCCATCCAGGCTCTCCAGAGACGGATGCGCTGTGAAGTCGATTCCGGTTGCCTTGCGAATGGCCTCACGCAACGGGGTACGCGGCCACGGCGGCGTCAGGTCCACCGGCGTCCCCTGCACTGAGACCACCATGCTTCCCAGCGCGCGCTCGGCCACCGTCGAGACGAGCGACTCGGTCATACGCATTACATCCTCGTAGTCGGCGTACGCCTCGTACGTCTCGAGCATCGTGAACTCGGGGTTGTGCGAGCGGTCGATGCCCTCGTTCCGGAAGTTCCGCCCGATCTCGTACAGCTTCTCGAAACCGCCGATCAGCAGCCGCTTC
>DASTZM010000296.1:0-5191 GCA_035764305.1 Chloroflexota bacterium
ACAGCTCTCAGTTACCTGATTTCCCGTGCGCACGTTGCGCTCGGGTTAAGGTTGTGGCGCGGTTCTCGTGAGATGGAGGTTTCGGCTCCACGGCATGGCCATCGGGCACACTCCGTGGCCGGCGTACCCGGGAGGGGCGTACCCGGGAGGGGCGGCCTCGGCGGGTGACGATGGGGTTCGGTCGTCCGCGACGGCGGGCTACGCCGAGAGGAAACCGAGGCCGGCGAGACCGCGCAGGCTATCGTCCAGCCTGGCGGCGGAGATCTGGTGTCTTGCCTCGGAGCTCCCGGCCGAGCTGCGTGCCCACTCCGCCAGCCGCGCCAGCAGCTCAGCCCGCGTGCGCGTGCCGTCGAGGAGTTGCAGGAGGTATCGACCCAGAGCGTCGTCGATGCGCACCGCGGTATGGAGAAGCGTCGGGAGGAGCGGTACGTCAGGCCGGCCGGCGAGCAAGCGCGTCAGTGGACTTGTAGCGGGGTAGTCACCGGCACGGGCCACGACGCGAGGGCCATGCGCGTAGAAGGTCACCACTCCGGCGGCCGCGGATTCGACCAGGGCCTCGCGGAGGCCCTGCGCCGACTGCTCAGCACCTGGCGCCTGCGGATCGGTGCCCGTCACAGAGGCCGCGTGCGACCACAGCTCAGTCCAGGCGACTCGGCGCGGCCACTGCTCGCCAATATAAAGGAGGGCGGCTTTGGTGGCCGGGTGGGCGGTTGACAGCGCGGATCCCCGGGGCCCGTGGAACTCAGCCGCGGCGCCCGGCGCGAGATCGACACGATCCCCGCCGGGACGGAGCGGGGCGCCGACGAGCAGGCGGTCCACCCGCTGGGGCAGATGCGCGCGATCGATGCGCGCGGCGGCGGGGCAGAGGAGCGTCTGGCGAAATCGCCGGACCTTCAGGAAGTCCATGTACTGTTCCTTCGCCACGAGCCCGCGCGCCTGCTCGATGGCGGCCAGAGCGGCTTGCACCTCTGCCGAGAAGTGCGCGGGCCCCATTTCCTGGAAGTCCGCTTCCGCCAGATACTGCAGACCATGGGCCGATGCCTGCTCGACGAACTGGTGGAAGTAGAGCGGCTGATGGTCCGGGGACAGGTCGTCATGGAAGAGCAGGTCGGGCGAGCGCTCCGCTATCGCACGGAACTCGTGACGTAGGAACGCGAACTCGTCACCGGCGGGCAGCGCGGCGGCGAGGAATTGGGCGAAGCCCTGCGCCGCGGCGGTCTGGGTGGTGGGGTCGGCCGCGGCGGCGTGGAACAGCAGCGCCTCCCGCGCCATCTGCCGGATGTGGCCTCCGGGAAAAGCGTTGTAGCTGACGAATGCCACGCCCTGAGGTCCAAGGGCATCGCGGCAGATGCCGAGCACCGCCGTACGTACATCGGACGGCACCCAGGAGTACAGGCCGTGCGCGATGATGTAATCGAATGGCCCATCGGCCAGCGCGCGATCGCGGGCGAGATCGAGGATGTTCGCCTGGCGCAGCGTAACGTTCTCGAGCCCGAGGGCTTTGATGATCTCGGTACCCCGAGCCACCGGCTGCGCGGCGAGATCCACGCCGACGAACCGGCTCTCCGGCAGTGACAGCGCCATGGGGATCAGGTTCGAGCCGTCGCCGCAGCCGAGCTCCAGCACACGGCAGCGGTCGACCGGTGCGGGGTCCATGCCAAACAGCGCGGCGAGTGCTCCAGTCCTATCCGGGTGGGTCTGTGGGAACAGCGTGCTCGGGTACGGAACGGCGTCGTAGCGGTCACTGGCCATCAGAGATAGCCGATGGTACGTGCGCCGCAGTGCGCGCCACCGGCGGCCACGGGGACCTTGCGCTTCCCACTCCCTAGGGACCAGAACCGAAAGGACCAAAACCGAGCGCCCGGCGACAATCGGGTGGACGCAGCGGCGCGGCGCGGGAGCGGTGGAAGGCGGGCTGGGCGAGGCGGCGCGATGGTGGGCGTGGCCATTGGCGCACACCCTACGCCGTTAGTGGCGCGACATAGATAATGGCCGGGTGTGCAGCAGCAGGGCGGCCGTCGAACGGTACTTCGAGGCCTTTAACCGAGCGGACCGGGCGGGCATTCTGTCGGTGCTGACCGACGACGCGGTGTGGGACATCCCGCGCACGCACCTCGGCTCGGGTAGGGCGAGCGGCAAGGATGCATTCGCGGATGAGGCGCTGAAGGCGCCGCGGGGGACGGTGGCCACGGTCTCGCGGCTGGTCGGGGAGGGCAACGTGGTCGTGGCCGAGGGCACCGTGACGACCAGCACGCCCGATGGCTCGCCGTTCACCCTGCTGTTCTGCGACGTGTTCGTCGTGCGGGACGGCAGGATCGCGCAGCTGACGAGCTACCTCGCCCAGGGGGAGTGACCGGCCGGCGGCGTTCTTCGGACCGTGCCGGGTGAAGCGTGTCACGTTTGGCGGTCGCGGTACGTCAGGGGGGTGAAGGAGTTTTTGCCGATGAACGTGGTCTTGTGGGTGTTTCAGGTGGTGCTGGCGGTGCTGTACCTGGCGGGCGGGGCGTACAAGGTGCGGTCGGGCGGGGAGCTGGAGAGGCGGTTCGGGCTGTCGGGCGGGGCGTGGGGGGCGATCGGGGTGCTGGAGATGCTGGGCGGGGTCCTGCTGATCGTGCCGGCGGCGGTGAACTGGATGCCGGAGCTGACGCCGCTGGCGGCGGGGGTGCTGGTGGTGGAGGCGGTGGCGCTGACGGTGCTGTACGCGCGGCGGTCGCTCAGGCTGACGCCGAGCAACCCGCTGACGTTCGCGGTGGTGATGGGGGTGCTGGCGGCGTGCGTGGCGTATGGGCGGTACGTGCCGGGGGTGGCGGCCTGAGGCTCGGCCCTCGGGCGGCGCCGGGGTGCCGGTTCCGCGGGTGGTGGGGGCGAGCATCGACGGACGGCGCGCTAGACGCCGATCAAGGTGTTGCCGCGGACACGCGCCAGCCTGGGGTTGACGGCGAGCAGCGGGGTGTTGGGGGAGTGGTGTGGCCGGAATGGGAGAGGGAGAGGGCGGATGTCGAGAATGGGGGGCTGGCTCCGTCCCAAGGACACCAGCGGCCGTGAGGGGCCGCGGGGCGAAAAACCGGACGAGGAGAACCCCATGCTGAAACGGATAGACAACGTCGGCATTGTCGTCGAAGATCTCAAGGCGGCGATCGCATTCTTTGTCGAGCTTGGTCTGGAGCTGGAGGGCGAGGCGACGGTCGAGGGCCGATGGGTGGACCGCTGCGTCGGGCTCGACGGTGTCCGGAGCGACATCGCCATGCTGCGGAACCCGGACGGCCACTGCCGGCTCGAGCTGGCGAGGTTCGAGCGGCCGGCGGCGGTGAGAGCCGAACCGGCACACGCACCAGTGAACACGCTGGGGATGGGCCGCATCATGTTTGTCGTGGCGGACATCGAGGGGGTGCTGGCACGGCTGCGCACGCACGGCGCCGAGCTCGTCGGCGACGTGGTGCAGTACGAGGACAGCTACCGGCTGTGCTACGTCCGCGGCCCCGAGGGCATCATCATCGCGCTGTCCGAAGAGCTCTAAGGAGAACGCGATGGCCAAGTACCTGCTGCTCAAGCACTACCGTGGCGCGCCGGCACCGGTGAACGACGTGCCGATGGACCAGTGGACGCCGGAGGAGCTTTCGGCTCACACAAAGTACATGGAGGACTTCGCCACGCGGCTCGAGAGCAGGGGCGAGCTCGTCGACAATCAGGCGCTCTCTCCGGAGGGCACGTTCGTGCGCTACGGCGGCGAGGGGCGGCCGCCGGTCACCGACGGACCGTTCGCGGAGACCAAGGACCTGATCGCGGGCTGGATGGTGATCGACGTCGAGTCACACGAGCGGGCGCTCGAGGTGGCGGCCGAGCTGTCGGCGGCGCCGGGCGCGGGTGGCAAGCCGATCCACGAGTGGCTGGAGGTGCGTCCGTTCCTGGCGCCATGCCTGACCATCATGGAGTGACTCGCGGTGAACGAGGCGCTGCTGCGGACGCTGACTCCCACCGTGATTGGGATCCTGGTCCGTCGGGGAGCGGACTTCGCGGCGGCGGAGGATGCGGTGCAGGACGCGCTGGTGGAAGCGGTGCGGGTGTGGCCGGACGATCCGCCGCGGGACCCCCAGGGCTGGCTGGTCGCGGCGGCGTGGCGTAAGTTCCTCGACGCCACGCGCGCCGCTACCTCCCGGCGGCGGCGCGAGGCGCTCGTCGAGACCGAGCCCTCGCCCGGCCCGGGTGGGACGGAGGCGGTGGACGACACGCTGCAGCTGTACTTCCTGTGCGCGCACCCGTCGCTGACACCGGCTTCGGCGGTGGCGCTCACGCTTCGGGCGGTGGGGGGGCTGACGACGCGGCAGATCGCGGAGGCGTACCTCGTGCCGGAGGCGACGATGGCGCAGCGGATCAGCCGGGCAAAGCGGACGGTGTCGGGGGTCCGGTTCAACCAGCCGGGTGACGTGGCCACGGTGCTGCGCGTGCTGTACCTGGTGTTCAACGAGGGGTACTCGGGGGACGTCGACCTGGCCGGCGAAGCGATCCGGCTGACGCGCCAGCTGGCGGCGAGGATCAAGCACGAGGAGGTGGCGGGGCTGCTGGCGCTGATGCTGCTTCACCACGCGCGGCGCGCGGCGCGGACGGGTCCCGACGGCAGGCTGGTGCCGCTGGCGGAGCAGGATCGGAGCCGGTGGGACACGCGGCTGATCGCGGAGGGCGTGGAGGTGCTGCAGGAAGCGCTGGCGCGCGACCGGCTGGGCGAGTACCAGGCGCAGGCGGCGATCGCGGCGCTGCACGCGGACGCGCGGACGGCGGACGAGACGGACTGGACGCAGATCGTGGAGTGGTACGACGAGCTGGTGCGCCTGACCGACAGCCCGGTGGCGCGCCTCAACCGGGCCGTGGCGGTGGGCGAGGCGAGTGGGGCGCGGGCGGGACTGGCGGCGCTGGCGGAGCTGGACCCCGCGCTGCCCCGCTACGCGGCGGTGGCGGCGTACCTGCACGAGCGTGACGGTGACGCAGTGACGGCAGCGCGGCTGTACGCCGAAGCGGCGCGAGCGGCGCTCAGCGTGCCCGAGCGTGACCATCTCACGCGACAGGCGGCGCGGCTGAACATTCAGCTGCGGGGGTGAGCGGCGGGTAGGTCCTGGTCGGCGTGTGCTGGGGCCGGGCTCTCGAGGCCGAGGCAGGCGAGCGCCATCGCGAGGAGCACCGCCGCAAGGGCGAAGAG
>DASTZM010000297.1:0-4969 GCA_035764305.1 Chloroflexota bacterium
CCGATCCCCACCGACATCCTCTTGCCCGCCCCCGGCCAGGGCGCCCTCGGCCTGCAGTGCCGCGAGTCGGACGCCGCGACGATCGCCGTCCTCACCGCCCTCGGTCATGCCCCCACCTCCGCCGCCGTGCGCGCGGAGCGCCAGGCGCTCCGCGACCTCGAGGGCGGCTGCCGCCTTCCGGTCGCGGCCCTCGCCACTCCCCGCGCCGGCGGCGCGCTCCATCTCACCGCCGCCGTGGCCGCGCCCGACGGCTCGACCATCCTCCGCGACGACGCCACTGGCCCTGCGAGCGGCGCCGAGGCGCTCGGCGCCGCGGTCGCGGCCCGCCTTCTCGCCGCCGGCGCCGCGGATCTTCTGCGCACACCGGTCGGGGCGCTGCCGTGACACCCGGCGGAACTCCCACGGCGCTCTCCGGCCCACGCCCCAAGATGCTCGTCACCCGGCCCGTGGATCGGTCCGACGAGCTGTGCGCCCTGATCGACGCCGCGGGCTACGAGCCGGTCTGTATCCCCACGATCGAGATCGCTCCTGTGTCCGACACGCGCCAGCTCGACGACGCCCTCCGGCGCTTCGCCGCCTACGACGTGGTCGTCTTCTCCAGTGCGACGAGCGCGCGTCTGCTTTGCCTGCGCGCGCGCGCCCTCCGCCTGTCGCTCGCGCGCCCCGGCGCGATCGTGGCCGGCCCCGCGACGGCGGCCGCCTTGGCCGGCCACGGACTACCCGCCACCCACGCGCTCCCGCGCTTCTCGGCTGACGCTGCCCTCGATGCCCTAGACGCCTTGCCACTCGCCGGCCGTCGCGTCTTGCTCCCCCGCGCCACTGAGGGGCGCGAGACGCTCGCCGAGGGGCTGCGCGCCCGCGGCGCGGTCGTCCAGGAGCTCATCGTCTACTCCACCGTCCCCATCACCCGCAGCGCTCGCTTGGTAGAGGCGCTCCGCGACCCGCTCCTCTGCGCCGTCCTCTTGTTCAGCCCATCCGCCGTCACCGGTCTGGCCAATGCTCTTGAGGCGGCGGATGAGTCCGTCTCACTGGCCGGCCGCCTTGCCGTCGCCTGCATCGGCCAGACCACCGCCTCCGCCGCGCGCGCCGCGGGCCTGCGAGTCCACGTGGTCCCACCCGAGACGACCGCCGCGGCGCTCGTGCACGCGCTCCGTGCCCACCTGTCCTCCGCCGCTGCCGCTGGCGCGACGGGCACCACACCGCTGCTGGTGCCGGCGAGATGATCCGCCCGCGCGAAGCCGCGCCGCTCCTCGTCGTCGGCACCTCCCACCACCTCGCCCCCGTCGCACTCCGCGAGCGACTTGCCAAGGGCGGCGAGCGCGCCGCCGAGCAGCTCGCCGAGTTGCTGCGCCAGCGGGTCGGCGCGGCGGTCGTGCTCGAGACGTGCAACCGGCTCGAGGTGTACTGCTGGAGCGACCGGCCGCGAACCGCAGCCGCCGTCGTCCGCGTCCTGCGCGAGTGGGGCGGCCTGCGCCGCGCCGACCTTGCTCCCTATCTGTACGTGCACCGCGGCCTCGACGCTGCCCGCCACCTGATCCGCGTCGCTGCCGGCCTCGAGTCACTCGCCGTCGGCGAGACCGAGGTGCTCGGCCAGGTCCGCGCCGCGTGGCACGCCGCACGCCGCACGGATCCTTCGGGCTCCCCCCTTGCGCCCGAGCTCGACCTGCTGTTCCGGCACGCCTTTCACTCGGCGCGCGCCATCCGGCGCCACGGTGCCTTCGATCGCCACCCCTCCGTCGCCGCGTTCGCCGTCGAGGCGGCGGCCTCGGAGATGGGCGGACTGGCCGGCCGGACCGTCGCCGTCCTGGGCGCCGGCGCCACGGGGCGCGAGTCGCTTCGCCTCCTTCTCGCCGCCGGCGCCGGCCGCGCCATCATGCTCAATCGCTCCCGTGCCCGCCTGGCCGAGGCCCGGCTCGACCTTTCCCACGACCGCGTCTCCCTCGCGACGCTTGACGCACTCCCGGCGGCGCTGGCCGAAGCCGACCTTCTCCTGTGCGCCACTTCCGCTCCGGCGCCGGTGGTTTCCACCTCCCAGATCGCCGCTGCGCTGCCCCACCGCGCGGGGCGCCCGCTCACCATCGTCGACGTCGCCGTTCCCCGCGATGTCGACTCCACCGCCCGCGCGCTCCCCGGCGTGCGTCTCCTCGATCTTGACGATCTCGCCTCGCGCTGCGCAGTCGACGGACCCGCTCGGCGCGACGCCCTCGAACGCGCTGCCTCCGCCGCGCGCACCGCCGCCGGCGAGTACGCCGCGCTGCTCCGGCTGCGCCGCGTCGTCCCCGCCGTTCGCGCCATACGCGACCACGCCGAATCGACCCGCGCCGCCACGTTTGAGGTGACCCGCCGCCGACTCCAACATCTGTCTGCGCGAGACCTCGAGATCGTCGAGCGTCTCACCCGCACCCTTACGCGCCGCCTCGTCCATCCCCCCACCGTCGCCGTGCGGCGCACCGCCACCCGGGGCGCGCGCGGCGATCGCGAGCGCGCCACCATCGTCGCCGCCTTCACAGGAGACACCGATGCCCTTCCCGCTTGACCGCCCCCGCAGGCTGCGCCGCACACCCGCGCTGCGCCGCCTCACTCGCGAGACCCGCCTCTCTGTCGACCAGCTCGTCTATCCGCTGTTCATCGCACCCGGGCGCGGTCTGCAGCAAGAGATTCCGTCCATGCCCGGTCAGTTCCGCTGGTCAGTCGACACCGCCGTCTGTGAAGCCCAGCTCGCCGCCGACTTCGGCATCCTCGCGGTCCTGCTATTTGGTCTTCCCGAAGAGAAGGACGAGACCGGCAGCGGCGCCTTCGCCCCCCACGGCATCGTTCAGCAAGCCGCACGCGCCATCAAGCGCGAGGTCCCGGGCCTGGTCGTCATCGCCGACACCTGCCTCTGCGAGTACACCTCACACGGCCACTGCGGCGTCCTGGCGTCCGAGGGCGACCCCGACGTCGTCAACGACGCCACACTCGACCTACTGGCCCGCACCGCCCTCTCCCAGGTCGAGGCCGGCGCCGATGTCGTCGCCCCTTCCGACATGATGGACGGCCGTGTTGCCGCCATCCGCCGCGCCCTCGACGATCGCGGCTTCCAGCACGTCCCCATCCTCTCCTACGCCGCCAAGTACGCCAGCGCCTTCCACGGCCCCTTCCGCGACGCCGCCGATTCCGCCCCCCAGTTTGGCGACCGGCGCACCTACCAGATGGACCCGCCCAACGTTCGCGAGGCGCTGCGTGAGATCGCGCTCGACCTGGAAGAGGGCGCCGACGCCGTCATGGTCAAGCCCGCCCTCTCCTATCTCGACGTCATCCGCGCCGCGCGCGACCGCTTCGACGCCCCGCTCGCCGCCTACAACGTCAGCGGCGAGTACGCCATGGTCAAGGCCGCCGCCGCCAACGGCTGGCTCGACGAGCGCCGCGTCACCACCGAGATTCTGACCGGCATCGTCCGCGCCGGCGCCGACATCGTCATCACCTACCACGCCAAGGACGTCGCCACGTGGCTCAAGTAGCGCAGCCACCCACCACGCTGTCCCGCCGGTCCACCACGCGCTCGGCCGCCCTCTTCCAGGCCGCCCAGCGCCACCTGCCGGGCGGCGTCAACAGCCCCGTCCGTGCCTTCCGCGGCGTCGGCGGCACCCCGCTGTTCGTCGACCGCGCCGCCGGCGCGCGCGTCTGGGATGCCGACGGCAACGAGTACGTCGACTACGTCGCGTCCTGGGGTCCGCTCATCGCCGGACACGCCCACCCCGACGTCGTCTCCGCCATCCAGCGCGCCGCCGCGCGCGGCACCACCTACGGCGCCCCCACCGAAGCCGAAGTCCAGCTCGCCGTCCTCGTGAAGGATGCCTTCCCGTCCATCGAGCTGGTCCGCTTCGTGAGCTCTGGCACCGAGGCCACCATGAGCGCGCTGCGCCTCGCCCGCGCCGCGACGCGTCGTGAGCTGATCGTCAAGTTCGACGGCGGCTACCACGGCCACGCCGATGGCCTCCTCGTGCAGGCCGGCTCGGGACCGCTCACGCTCGGCGCCCCCGACTCACCCGGCGTCCCCGCGGCCGCCGCCGCCCAGACCCTCTCGCTGCCGTACAACGATCTGGCCGCCGCCGCGCGTGCGTTCGACGAGCGCCCCAACGCCATCGCCGCCGTCATCGTCGAGCCCGTTGCCGGCAACATGGGAGTCATCCCCTCCACGCCGGTCTTCCTCTCTGGACTGCGCGATCTGTGCACGCGTCACGGGGCCCTCCTCATCTTGGACGAGGTCATCACCGGGTTCCGCGTCGGGTGGGGCGGCGCCCAGCAGCGCTACGACGTCACGCCCGACCTGACCTGCCTCGGCAAGATCGTCGGCGGTGGTCTCCCCGTCGGCGCCTACGGCGGGCGCGCCGACCTGATGCGCCAGGTCGCCCCTCTGGGCCCCGTCTACCAGGCCGGCACCCTCTCCGGAAACCCACTCGCGATGGCGGCCGGAATCGCAACCCTCCAACTCCTCCAGCGTCCCGGCACGTACGAGATGCTCGAACAGCGCGCCGCGCGTCTCGAAGCCGAGCTCGGCGCGGCTGCCCGCGACGCTGGCATTCCGTACGTGAGCAATCGAGTCGGCTCGATGCTCACCGGCTTCTTCACCGAGCAGCCCGTCGTCGACTACGCCTCTGCCAAGACCTCAGATACCGTGCGCTACGCCCGCTTCTTCCACTCCCTCCTCGACCGAGGCGTCTACTTCGCCCCCTCACAGTTCGAGGCCGCCTTCGTCTCGCTCGCCCACTCCGATGAGGAGCTGAGCCTCACCGTGGCCGCCGCACGCGAGGCGTTCGCCATCGCCGCCGGAGCCGCGTAGCCACCCCCGCGGCGATGGCGCTGCTAACCCCCGTAGTGCCAGCCGAGCTCCTCCAGTGTGAAGGCTTGCCCTCGCCGATCAGCTTGCGCGTGTGCGCGTCCTTCTCGATCGCCAAACACGAGCCCCACGTTCCTTCATACCGCACCG
>DASTZM010000298.1:0-5215 GCA_035764305.1 Chloroflexota bacterium
GGCAGCTGCTCAAATGGCAGTACCCAGACTTCCAGCACCGCGGCTCGCGCTGGCCGGCGCTCGAGTTCGCGATCCACCCGTTCGTCGCGACCGCGCGGCTCGTGCTGGAGCTGGGAGGACTGACTCGCGAGGAGACCGCGCTCTTCTGCTTTACGATGCGTCGCACCGAGGACGCCGCCGCGACGGCGGCGCAGATCCAGCTGCACCGCCAGCGCCGACCGCGCGCAACCGGGCGCGTCGGGCGGGCGCGCACGGTCCGCGAGACGCTCAGCGCAGCGCAGTCGCGCTACGCGGCGGCGGGCCTGAAGGTCGTGGCGAGCACCAACGACTACGCCGATGCGCTCATCCGCGCGTTCCGCTACACCGGCCTGTTCTCCGTCAGGGGCGCACGGCTCGTCCCGGCGCACGGGCGAGAGGCGGACCTGACGGAGCTGCTGTACACGCGTCCGCATCCCGCGCCGTCGACGGACGCCGCGAGCGATGCGCTGCAGCTAGCGCTCGGCGAAGCCCCGCCGATTCGCCTGGCTGAGCCGGTGCCGCTCTTCGCGGCGTATGAAGATCACACTGCGTTTCACGCCTACTACGGCGCTGCGGACGCGCCAACCTTGCCATGGGAGGAGCCGGAGCGATTCGCGGCGCTCGCGCGGTCGCTCGACGCGCACGTCGCCGACCTGCGCGCCCGCGAGGCCCATCTGCGCTCGGGGCGCACCATCCTCTCCGGGCCGACCCTCCCACCAGACATCGATCCGGCACAGCTGGAAGAGCGGGTCGAGGCGCTGCGCGGCGAGCGCCACCGGCTCGAGCGGGCCATCTTCGCGCTCGAGACGCGATCGCCGGCGCGCCTTCGGGAGGCGCTGGACTACTACACCGCAATCCAGCGCAAGGAGGTGATCGATCCGCCGACGTCACTGGAGTGGAACACGTGGCGGGTCTTTCTGGCGCTGAACGCCGCGCGCGAGATCGTGCCCAATCTGCAGCTGGACGACGACCTGCAGCCGCTCAATCCGGCGCCTGGCAACGCACCCGACATGACAGTGGACTATGGCGACTTCCTGGTAGTCGTGGAAGCGACGCTGCGCGGCGGCGCCGATCAGCGCCAGGCGGAGGCGCGCCCAGTGACGCGCCATGTGTTGGAGGCGCAGCGCCGCTATCGCGATCCGCTTCTGGGCGGGGTCGACCGACCCGTCTACGGTCTGTTCCTGGCGCCGCGGATCCATCCAGACACCGCCAACGACTTCTTCGTCGCGCTGAAGTACCGCGTGATCGAGCGCGAGCAGATCGCGGCACTCCCCCTGACTCTCGCCCAGCTGACCGCTGCGCTGCGACCATTTGCGGGATCGGTCGAGTTCGCGCCCGAGCGCCTGGAGCGGCTCCTCACGTCGCTTGTGACGGCCGCTCTCGACGCGGAGACCGGCGACGAGTGGCTGGAGGGAGTCGACGCCGCGCTGCGGACCTGGCTCGCCGGTTTGGGCGCGACGGTGGCGCATGCCAACCCTGTCGCCCGCCCCGTCCCGCTGCCGCTCTTCTAGGGCATCCCAGATTCGACATCGGCCAAACGCGGGTAGAATGGCCGCGAGGTTGACGTGAGCGTCAAGGTTGCGCACCCGAACGCGGCATGTCCGCGCGCCACTCGCCGTGCGCTGCTCGGGTCGCTGCCGGCCGTCGCGGGTCTAGCGTCGGCGGCGTCGCTTGGGGCTTCGGGCTGTGCGCAGCGCCAGACGAGGGTCCCCGTCGAGCTGTCGTGGTACTCGTGGGGCCCCGAGTATCCCGCCCCGTGGACGGTGGGACCGGGCCTGAATCAGCGCAACTTCGGGTTCGGCGGCGGCCAGACCGCTCCGGGCCAGCCGACGCCTGTGCCGCCCGAGAAGGTGCTGGAACAGCAGATCGCCGCCTTCACCGCCGACCGGGAGGATCTGTCGGTCAAGGTCATGACCGAGCGGTTCGACCGCTACCACCAGAAGCTGATCGCGCTGGCGATCGCCGGCCAGGTGCCGGACGTGGTGGCGTATGACAACACGCAGGCGCTGCCGCTGATCAAGGGCGGGGCGCTCTATAACCTGAGCCGCCTGCAGGGGAGCAAGGTGCGGCAGTTCCTGCAGAACTTCCCGCAGAGCTACATGGACGCCAGCTCTTATCGGGGCAAGCTGTACGGCGTGCCGTATCAGTCGCGCCAGCTGGTGCTCTACATCAACAAGTCGCTGTTCGGCGGGTTGGGGCTGCCCCCGGGAGAGTGGGGAAGTCCCAACTGGACGTGGAGCCACTTCCTGGAGAAGGCATCCACCCTGACGCAGCGCTCACTCGGTGGGGCGGCACGTCAGTTCGGGACGCTCATGACGGGGCGCCCGTTCTGGGCCGCGCTGATCCGGCAGAACGGCGTGCAGGAGTTCAACCGCGAGATCACGCGCTCGTACTTCGACGCGCCGGAGGCGATCGAGGCGATCCAGCTCGCGGCAGACCTCACGAACCGCTACCGCGTCGCGCCGAGCGAGCGCGAGAACCCACGCTTCGCCAACTGGCTATTCGACCAGGGAACAGTCGCGATGTGGCCGTGGTTCCAGCACTCCATCTCGGTCGTCAGTCAGCGCGTCTCATTCGATTGGGACGTCTATCCGCTTCCGATGAACAAGCGGGCGGCGACGTTCGCGGAGTGGGGCTACCTCTCGCTCTCCGCGAACACGGTCGACGTCGACCGCGCGTGGGAGCTGTTGAGCTTCCTGCAGTCGCCTACCGGCGACGCGCTGGCATTACGCGACGGCGTGGCCGGCCCGATCCAGCGTGGTACCGAGCCGAGCTATCTGATTGGGTCGGCGGCAGCAAAGAACAAGGCTGCGGCGATCCAGGCGGCGCAACAGCCGATCGCGACGCGCCCACAGCACGACGCCTGGGACCAGATCACGGCGCTGATCGACTTCTACCTGGCGCCGGTCTGGCGCGGCGAGCAGAAGGCGATGTACGCCTGCCGCGACCTGCGCGTGGTGGTGGACGGCGTGCTCGCCGGCCTGGAGACGCCGAAGGGCCCCGCCGTGGGCGGGAGCGCCGAGGAGTAAGCGCGGGCGCTACCCTGTGCGAGTGCCCGACACGCCACCCGCGACACAGCCCGAGACCGTCACCAGCCGCCGTCCGTGGGGCGGCTTCACGCAATACGCGCTGAACGCTCCCACCACGGTCAAGATCATCGAGGTCAACGCCGGTGGGATCTTGAGCCTCCAACGCCACACCCACCGCGCCGAGCTGTGGGTCGCCCTAGACGACACGCTGGAGGTCCAGGTGGGTGAGCGCAAGTGGCGCCCCGCCGTGCACGAGGAAGTGTGGATTCCAGCGGGGCAGGTCCACCGCCTCGCCGCCCCGGGCGACCAGGGCGGCCGGATCCTCGAGGTCGGCTTCGGCCACTTCGACGAAGGCGACATCGAGCGTCTGGAGGACGTCTACCAACGCGGCTGACCCGCGCGGCGGTTGCCGAGTTTCCGCGCCTGTGGCATGCTGCGCCGCAGGTGGTTCTTTGCATGGGTACAGGGGACCAGCAGTCTCGCGGCGCGGCGTCGCTGCTGGGAAGCATCGGACTGGCGGCGTGCGGGGGCGCGGGCGCTGGTGAGGCCAAGCCGGCGGCGTCGACGATCAAGAACGCGTCGATGGACGCGTGGTGCCACGCGGACACGCGCTCCGACTGGCAGAAGAAGACGCTGGAGGACTACAACAAGGAGAAGGGCACCAGCCACACGATCAACTGGATTCGCCTGGCGGACACCGCCGAGGTGGCGAACAAGCTGGTGGTCACGACCGCGGCGGGGAGCGGCTTCCCCGACCTGGCCGACGTAGAGATCAGCCAGATGGGCAAGCTGCTCAAGACGCCCACCCCGCCGCTCGTCGCGTACAACGAGTACCTGAAGGGCAAGGAGGCCGACTTCTTCAAGCCGTCGTCGCTGGATCCCTGGTCTCTGAACGGCAAGTACTACGGGATGGGTAACGAGATGAACTGTTGCCTGTTCGCGTACCGCTACGACATCTTCCAGCAGCTGGGAATCAAGATGCCGGTGACGACGTGGGACGAGCTGATAGAGGTGGGGAAGCGGGTAGTCACGGTGGCGCCAGACGGTTTGTTCATCGCGCGGACAGGCACCGGGACGCTGACCCTGTTCAACATCCCCGCCGGAGGGGGCTACCTGGACAAGGGGAACAAGCTGATCCTCAACCACCCCAACAACGCCAAGGCGCTGCAGCTGATGGCTGACATGATCAACCGCCACAAGGTCGTGACGATCGACCCGGGCAACGACGTCCGGCGGCCGGCATTGAACACCGGCCGAATCGCCGGCGAGCTGGGCCCGACGTGGCGCATCTCGGGTGGCACGCGCACCGACGCCCCCGACACGGTCGGGAAATGGATGGTGCAGCACCTACCACAGTGGTCGGCTTCGGGCAAGAAGGTCACGACGACGCAGGGCGGTACCGGCATGGCGGTGCTCAAGGAATCGAAGTTCCGCGACGTCGGGCTGGACTTCGTCATTTGGGAGCACACCACCAAGGCGGTGCTGCGAGACTACGAGCTGCGCCAGGTGTGGCCAACCTACCGCAAGGCGTACGACGACCCGCGCCTGAACGAGCCGATCCCGTTCTTCAACAACCAGCGCGTCGGCCCGATGCTCAAAGAGGCGGCGGAGATGATGGAGCCCTTCTACCAGGGCGTGTGGTGGCCGGAGATCAGCGGCGCGGCAGGTAAGCACATCACCGCTGCGATGCGCAACGAGAAGCCTGTGCGCCAGGCCCTCGACGAAGCCCAGACTGAGGCGAAGGCCGCACTCGAAGCCGCCGGGGCCGAAGTCGACCCCGACGGCACCATCCGCTAGGAGCCGCAAGGGCCGCCGCTCATCCGGCGGCCCTCTTGTCGTCCTGGGCGCCGCTAGTACTTCTCGCGACTCTTGATGAAGTCCGTGGTCTGGCGCGCCATGTCAGCCGCCACGTCCTTGATCGGCGCCTCGTTGTTCCAGATCTTGTTGAGCAGCGGCGTCCAGATGTCCCGGTTGAACGCGTTCCACTCCGGCATCAGCGGCAGCGTCTTGACCCGTGCGTCGTGGAACGTTCCCAGATTCTTCGGCGGCTTGCCCGTCTTCAAGTAGGCATCCGCGGTGTTGGCCTTCTTCAGCGCGGGGACGAAGCGCCCCTCCACGCCGTAGATGATCATGACTTCATAGCTGCCTAGGAACTTCATGAACTCCCA
>DASTZM010000299.1:0-4362 GCA_035764305.1 Chloroflexota bacterium
GTGGGCGTCCTTCGTGTACAGCAACGGCGGCGCGATCGTGAAGAAGAACGACGGCGGCCCGACCGAGACGGCGCTGGCCGAGAGGCCGGCGGTGGAGGCGCTGCAGTTCATGCAGGACCTGATCTACAAGCACAAGGTGGCGCCGGCGCCATCCGAGGAGGGCACGCTGGGGACACCGCAGTCGCTGCTCCAGAACGGCCGGCTGGCGATGTGGATCACCAACCCGGGCGGGAACGCCAACTTCAAGACGGTGGCGGGTCTGCCATACGACGTGGGGGTGTTCCCGCTCGGCGCCGCGGGCAAGCGCGGCGTGGGCGGCGGCGGGACGGGCTGGGGCGCGAGCGCGTCGACCAAGCTGCCCGAGGAGGCGTGGGCCTTCGTCTCCTACATCGCCAGCAAGGAGGCCGAGCTGGACGAGGTGAGGATCGGCCAGACGACGCCGGCGCGCATCTCGGTGGGAACCGGGCCGGAATACGCGTCGCCGCCGCCCAAGAGCGTCAAGGCCTTTCCAGACGGCCAGGAGTTCGTCGTGCGCGACCCGATCCACGCCAAGTGGCCGGACGTGAGCCGCGACGTGATCACGGCGATCTTCAACGACCAACTGTGGACGGGCAAGTCGACCGCGGCGCAGCTGACGAAGGAGATCAAGGACAAGGCGGATCCTTACTTCAAGTCCTAGGGGACGACACGATGACGACTCGGCGGCGCGTGATAACCAGTGGGGGCGTGGCCGGCGCCGCGCTCACGCTGGCGGCGTGTGGGGGGCAGGCGCAGGACACCGGCGCGGCGGCGCCGGCGGGGCAGCTGAAGGTCGGCAGCACGCTGATCTTCTGGAACGGCCAGGGTGGCTCGTACCCGGCGCTGATGACGCAGTGGGGGGAGCGCTTCCAGCAGAAGACCGGCGTGAAGGTCGAGGCGACGGGGGGAATCGCGTCGTTCGACGAGAAGATGACCGGGTCGTTCGCCGCGGGGTCGCCGCCGGACGTCTGGCGCTACTCGCCGGGCACGTTTCCGCTGCCGCTGGCGATCGAGCGGAACATGCTGCTCAAGATCGAGCCATACGTCAAGCGGGACAAGTACGACCTGAACGACTTCCGCAAGGACTCGATCGACCTGTACCGGTGGAAGGGGGCGCTGCACGCGCTGCCGCGCGACTACGGGCTGCAGCTGATCTACTACAACACCGACATCTTCCAGAAGGAAGGGCTGCCCCCCATCCCCGCCGACTGGAACGACAAGACGTGGACGTTCCAGAAGTTTCTGGACGCGTGCACCCGCGTCACCAAGGGGGACCGCTACGCGCTCTACGTGCCGCGGGGCGATCGGTTATGGGCGTCGTTCGTCTACAGCAACGGCGGCGCGGTGGTGAAGAAGAACGGGGAAGGGATCGCAACCGAGATCGCGCTGACGGAGAAGCCGGCCACCGAGGCGCTGCAGCTCATGCAGGACCTGATCTACAAGCACAAGGTGGCGCCGCTCCCGTCCGAGGAGGCGGGGCTGGGCACGCCGCAGAGCCTGCTGCAGAACGGCCGGCTGGCGATGTGGATCACCAACCCGAGCTCGAACTCCAACTTCAAGACGGTGCAGGGACTGCCCTACGACGTGGGCGTCTTCCCATTGGGAGCGGGGCAGCGGCGGGGCGTGGGCGGCGGCGGGACGGCGTGGGGCGCGAGCGGCCCGACCAAGCTGCCCGAGGAGGCGTGGCAGTTCATGGCCTTCATCTCCAGTAAGGAAGCTGAGTTGGACGAGGTGAAGATCGGTCAGACGACGCCGTCGCGCATCTCGGTGGGAACTGGAAGCGAGTACCTCGCGCCGCCGCCCAAGAGCGCCAGGGCGTTCGCCGACGGCCAGGAGTACGTCGTGCGCGACCCGATGCATAGCAAGTGGACCGACATCAACCGCGACGTGGTTGGCAAGCTAATGGACGACCTGCTGTGGACCGGGAAGGCGACCGCGTCGCAGGTGACGAAGGAGATCAAGGAGAAGGCCGACCCGCTCCTCAAGTCGTAGGGGGTACGGACGTGGTGGCCGGGCGTACCCTCTGGACGTGAGCACGGAGGCGGCGGGACGTTTCGCGCCGTTCGCGGCGCGGCTGCTGCCCGCGCCGGTGGGCGGCGGGTTCGCGATGGAGGACTACTGGGTGTGGTGCGGCTCGGCCATCCGCGGTGACGACGGCCTGTACCACCTGTACGCGTCGCGCTGGCCGCGGGCGCTGGCGTTCCAGCCGCACTGGCTCACCAGCTCGGAGGTGGTGCATGCGACGTCGCCGTCGGCGGTGGGGCCGTACACGTTCCGGAGCGTCGTGCTGCCGCGCCGCGGGCCGGAGCGCTGGGACGGGATGATGACGCACAACCCTACGATCCACCGGTCGGGGGACACCTACCTCCTCTTCTACACGGGCACGACGTACGAGGGGGAGCCGCCGGCGCCGGGGAGTCCCGAGCCGGAGGGATCCGGGCGCCCGACGCGGGCGCGCGACAGGCAGCGCATCGGCCTGGCGACGGCGCCTTCGCCGTGGGGGCCGTGGCGGCGGCCCGACGCGCCGATCATCGAGGCGGGTTCGGGCCGCGCCGGGGGGCAGAGCGACGACCCGCGGGATCCGATCTTCACGACGAACGCCGCGCCGCTGGTGCAGCCGGACGGCAGCGTGCTGGTGATCTATAAGGGGCGGTCGCGGGGCGACGACAAGATGCGCCACTGGCTGGCGCGCGCCGAGCGGTGGGACGCGCCCTACGAGCGCGTGCGCACGGAGCCGATCTTCCCGGAGGAGACGGCGGATCGGGTGGAGGACCCGTACCTGTGGATCGAGGGCGGCCGGTACCACGCGCTGGTGCACGACGTGCTGGGCGACGTGGGTGGGGAGACCGACGCCATTGGCTATGGCACGTCGCCGGACGCGCTGGAGTGGACGTGGGCGAAGCCGGGGCTGGCGTGCTCGCGCAGCATCCGGTGGGAAGACGGTCGCGTGACGCGCCAGCCGCGCGTCGAGCGCCCGCAGCTCATCTGGGAGGACGGCCGCGCGGTGTGCCTACTGGTGTCGACCGGCGACGGCCCCGAGCCGCGCCGCCGGGGCGACCGCAACACGATGACGCGCGCCTACAACCTGGCGATCCCGCTCGCGCCGGAGTAGCCCGGCGGATCACGAGAGGCGCGCCGGGGCGGCTACCAGCCGGCGGCGTAGCCGTCCTGGCGGGGGTCGGCGGCGCCGTGCAGGACGCCGGCCGCGGCGTCGACCTGGATCGCGACGGCGCTGCCGGGGCCGCCCCACGCGTCGAGAACCTGGAGGTAGTGGCCGCGGCGCGAGAGGCCGCGCCGGGTGTCGTCGGGGAAGCGGGCCTCGAGCTGGAGGAGGTCGCCGCCGGCGTGGGGGACTTTGGGCTCGGCGGACGGCTGGACGTGGCGCCAGCGCGGCGCCTCGACGGCTTCCTGGGGCGTCATGCCGTAGTCGAGCATGCCGGTGACGAGCTGGAGGTTGGTCTGGACCTGGGTGTCGCCGCCCGGGGTGCCGAGCACGAGATGGAGGGCGCCGTCGCGGAAGACCATGGCGGGGTTCATGGTGTGACGCACGCGCTTGCCCGGCGCCAGGACGTTGGGGTGGCTCGGGTCGAGGTGCCAGTAGGCCATGCGGTTGTTGAGCAAGACGCCGGTCCCGTCGGCGACCACGCCCGAGCCGAAGCCGCTGTGCAGGCTCTGCAGCTCACACACGGCGTTGCCCCACCGGTCGACGACGGCGAAGCAGGTGGTGTCCTCGTCCGGGTGGTGCCAGCGCCACGGATCGCCGGCGGCGATGGGAGTGGGGAGGGCGCGCTCGGGATTGATGTGGCGCGCGCGCTCGCGGGCGTACTCCTTAGAGATGAGCCCCCGGATGGGGATCTGCGCGGCGTCGATGTCGGCGACGTAGCGCTCGCGGTCGGCGAAGGCGAGGCGCTTGGCCTCGACCATGAGATGGACGCTCTCGGCGGTGCCACAGCCGAGCGACGCCAGGTCAAACTGCTCGACGAGATTCAGCTCCTCGAGCAGGATGAAGCCGCTCGAGTTGGGGGGCACCTCGTGGACGGTGTGGCCCCGGTAGGTGGTGCTGATGGGATCCTGCCAGAGCATGCGGTAGGCGGCGAGGTCCTCGAGCGCGAGCAAGCCGCCCAGGCGCTCACTGCAGCGGGCGATGGCGCGCGCGACCTCCCCCGCGTAGAAGCCGTCTCTGCCCTCGGCCGCGATGCGCCGGAAGGTGCTGGCCAGGTCGGGGTTGCGCATCACCTCGCCGGGACGGAGGGGCCGTCCGTCGGGCAGGAAGATGGCGGCGGAGCTGGGGTAGTCGCGCAGCGCGGGGGCGCGCTCGATGGCGGCGGCGAGCTTGTGGCTGAC
>DASTZM010000300.1:0-2310 GCA_035764305.1 Chloroflexota bacterium
GACCGAGGCCCTTGCCGGCGACATCGACCGTCCAGGTGTCTCCGCCCTGAATGATGTCCGGAGCGCTCCCGGCGGCGTGAAGGGTCAGCACCTTCGAGAGCGGATTGCCGGAGCTGTCCAGGACCACCTCGCTCCCGGGGAAGCGCTGCTTGAATGTGGCGAACGCGGTCCTGTCGTACAAGTCCTGCACCGGCTGTCCTCCACCGCCGTAGAGGATCTGCAGGGCAGCAGCGCTGCGCGCCGGCGACGCTGCGCCCTGCTGGCGTTCCCGGTCCTGCACCTGGCCGCTCTGCGCGCCGCCCCCGCCGGCCACGCCACACGCGGCGGCGAGCGCGCCGACGCTCACTCCCGCACCGAGATCAGCGCTCGTACGGGCAGCATGCACAAACAACCGGCGACGGCTGAGCGTCGTCGCCGTCCGATGCTTGCCGCTGTGGGTTGGCGCTGCCTTGCTCATGGTATTAGGCTCCTCAAATCGTTGGAGTTAACTATGCCTAATTCTATGCGGCGAATGCCAGAGCAGATAGGGAGAAACCCTGATGCAGAGTGTGGGCGCGGCCCGCAGAGTTAGCGGCGTGGGTGCATGACTGGGCGGATCACGCCGCAAGTCGCGTCGGCGCTGTCGGCCCTGGACGATCGCCCGGCCGCGGAGGACTACCTTGTAGCGGTGGCCGCCCTGGCTGAAGCGGGTGGTCCCGTGGCCGGGGTGCAGGTCGCGCGCGTGCTTGGCGTCTCAGAACCGTCTGTGACGCAGATGATGCACCGCCTCGTCGAGGCTGGCTTGGTCGTCGCGCGCAGCACGGCGCGCCCCCACACCCCCGGCATACAGCTCACCGAGATTGGCGAGGCGGCGGGCGCCTGGCTACTAGAGCGGCGTCGTGTCTGCGAAGCGTTCTTCGTACAGGCCATCGGCCTGGGATGGTCGGGCGCGCGGGCGGCGGCCGACCGGATGGAGCACGCGCTGACCCCCGACGGGGTCGTCGAGCTGCACCGGTCGCTGGGGTCACCCACGAGCTGCCCTCATGGAAACGCGCTGCGATTCGACACCCCAGGCAGCCGGAGCCTACCGCCCGGGGAGGGTGAGGACTTTCATGGGGGCCCGGGCGAGATGCCGGTCCTGCCTCTCCGGGACCTTGGGGTGGGAGAAACGGGCGTGATCGTGCGCCTGCTGGGCGGCATCGAGCAGGATGCCGAAGTGATCGCGTATCTCGAGCGGGAGCGCATCGCTCCGGGAGACGCCGTGATAGTGGAAGGGACTGTCCCGCTGGACGGCAGCGTCGCCGCCCGGCGGGGCAGGCGGCGGTTTGTTCTCCCCGCTCCAATAGCGGGGCAGGTTCTCGTCCTCGTGCAGCCGCGCCGACCCGCGCGGGGGAGAAAGCGCAGTCCTGCCAGAGAGCCGGCGCGAGCGGCGAAGGACGCATTGGTGCCGCAGCCGTGCCGGCCGACTGGCGCGCTTCGTCTCACCGCCGTGCAGGTGGATGGCCCCTGCGAGTCGGGGCATCGCGCGGGCGACAGCTTCGTCGTCGGCAAACAAACGCCTAGAGGACTGTGCAGCGCCAGCTACCTCGCGCTCATGCCGGCGGCACAGCGCCTCCTGACGCGAGTAGCCGCCCAGGAGCAGCCAACCGAGCTCGGCTCATTCACGCGGCGCTGCCCCGGAGATGGGTTCGTGCTCTGGCGACTCGAGGCGTGCGCCAGCAGCGCCGCCGACGATACCGCGCCGATCACTCCGGCGTAGGCGCGCGGGCCGCCATTCTCCGGCGGCTGCGGGAGCCGGGCCTCCCGACGCCCGTCACCGGGCGTCCCCAGAGGTGACGCCGGCGCATGCGGATGACGCGGCGGCGGAGGGGGAGGGAGGGCTCGGTGGGTGACGATTCCACGGTGGGCGGCATGTATGGGCGGGGCGCTTCAGCTACGCGGGTCCGTGCTTTCCAGCAGCCAGGCGAGCAGACGCTGTTCGAGCTCGCGCCGCACCGCCTGGTGTTCGGGCCGCTCAACCACGTTCGTCTGCTCGTACGGATCGGTGGTGAGGTGATACAGCTCGTGAAGGCCGTTGGGCCGCCAGCAGAGCTTCCACTCGCCGGTGCGCACCATCGCACCCGGCGACGTGCTGGGCAGGTGCTCGATCGCGCGCCGGCGGTACCAATAGATCGTGCCCGGATCGACGTACCCCGAGGGACCGTATGCCTCGGCGAACACCGCGTCGCGCGGGCCGGCGCGGTCTCCTTGCGCCGCGCCGCGGAACGTCTGGCCCTGCACATCGGGCGGCACGGCGACGCCGCAGTAGTCCAGCAGGGTGGGCACGACGTC
>DASTZM010000301.1:0-2029 GCA_035764305.1 Chloroflexota bacterium
GCGCCCAGCGCAACCGAAGTGGCCAGACCACTCGCCGGATCCAGACCCTCCGCCACCGGCGGGAGCGGCAGCCCCAAGCCTGCGGCGAGCGCACCCCCTATCGCGGACGTGAGCGCGTAGCCCACGCCCGCTGCGAGCGCCCCGGTCGCGATGCGGCCGGCCCCGGGGAGCCAGTCAGTGCGAGTCTGAGGCAGTGCCACCATTGTCGTCATCCCCCTTTGCTTGGCGGCGAACCGCGCGTCAAGCCCTGACCTCGCACACGAGCACGTTCCGCTCGTCGCGCGAGAACGCGCAGCCGGCTTCCAGCGCGGCTGCCAGCTTGCGGCGGGCGCGGTTCAGCCGGATCTTGACTGTCGCCAGCGAGACCCCGAGCACGTCGGCGACCTGGGGTCCCGTCTGCCCGTGCAGGTCGCGCAGCAGCAGCACGGCGCGGTAGTCGTCCGGCAGGCTCACGATGTAGGCCCGCACACACGCGCTCATCTCGTCCCGCTCGATCAGCTGCTGCAGGGACGGTCCGTCGTCGGCCGGATCCGTCTCCTCGACCGCCATCTCCGACGCCACGGGTCGTCGCCCGCGCTGGCGCAGACGATCGATGCAGACGCGGGTGGCGATGCGGTACAGCCAGGCCAGCCGCGCCTGCGGATCGTGCAGCGCGTCCCGCTCGCGGTGCGCGCGCAGGAACGCCTCCTGCGTCAGATCTTCCGTCTCCGCCGGGTCGCGCACCAGGCGCTTGACGTAGCGGAGGATCCGGGGATACGCGTCGGCGACGGCGGCCGAGTCGTCCGGCCCGCCCGCTGACGTCATCAGGTAGGGCACGGCTGCCGTTGGTGGTGCTGTGGGTGCCGGCATGCTCACGCCTCCGCTCGCTCCAGCGTAGTCCGTGCCCACATGGCGCGCACCCGCCGTGTGGCCGGTCTGGAGTCGCCGGGTGGTCAGGGAGCGCACTGGTCGCCTGGCGAGGATGCGCCGCGACGAGATTGGGCAGAAAGACTCGTCACCGCACCGCCCAGGCACGCGCTGGCCCCGGCGCCAGTACATCGACGCCGGGGCCAGCGGGTCGGCGGTGCGCCGCTGATCGTGCCCGTCAGTTCGCCGCGCTACACGCGGCCCTCTGCCGTGGTGGGCACGGGCTCGAGCCGCTGTCGAGCATTTCCGCGCACTTCTGGCGCATGCGGGCAGCCACGACCGGTCCGATGGACCGGAGTGCGGTAAGGGCGACCCCCAAGACCGCGAGGCCCGCGAGGATGCGCTTCACGTCTGTTATCTCCTTTCTTCGGCGTCCTTGAGTGGGTTACCGAGCGGTTGCGAGCGGGACAGGGCGATGGTGCTTGGTCCTGGCCGTCGAGAAACCGAACAGCCAGTACGTCGGGCAGTACCCCGTGGCGCCGGTTACCAGACCGATCAGGCCGACTGCGGCCACCGCGAGGCCAAGCCCGCTGCTGGCCGCGCCTCCGAGCAGCAGCCCCGCCGGGAGCAGGACCAGGCCGCCCACCAGGCGGAGCGCCCGATCGAGACCACCGACGTTTTGCGCAGGCATCCTCATCGTTCTCACCTCCTTTCTTATCGTGCTGCTTGGAAGGACGACAGCCGGGCCACGTTGGATACATGTGGGGCGCACGCGAAGTGGGAGGGAGCGAGACCGCTTCGTGTGGCGCGCCTGTGGGGGCGCGCTCCCGGGTCCTATCGGTCCCTACTGCGTCAGCCCGTGCCGGAGCGCCAGCGCCACCGCCTCCGTGCGGCTCGCGGCGCCGAGCTTCGAAAGGATGCTGCTCACGTGGAACCTGACCGTCGGGCGCTCCACCGTGAGCCGCTCCGCGAGCTCCGGGTTGCTCAGCCCCTCCGCCATCAGCGCCAGTTCGGCGGCCGTCGCGTTTCTGAGTAGGTAGCCGATCGCGCCGGCCTTGAGCGCGCCCTTGATCAGCTCCTCCTCGCGGAAGCTCGTCAGCACGATCACCTGCACGTGGTGGCAGCGCTCGCGGATCGCCCGCGTCGCCGCCGCGCCGTCCATGTCCGGCATCACCATGTCCAT
>DASTZM010000302.1:0-2383 GCA_035764305.1 Chloroflexota bacterium
CAACCGCTTCGGCCCGCGCAACCATCGCACGCACCGACTCGTCAGAATAACGATCGAGATGCACGTGGCTATCGACCAGGATCGCCATGCCCGCACCACCGGTGCGTCCATGCATCGCGGCTCGCTCGCACGCTGCCGTGAATGCCGTCAAGCGTTGCTGTCATGATAAGATCGGGACGTGGTCGTCGTGACAGATGATGAACGCGGATCAGTTCGACCCCTGCCAATCTCGTCAGGGGCGCCGGGTGAGGCCGATCGTTGCCCGCCCGGCGAGCCGGCCCTCGCCGCGCCCGACGACCTCCGGGCCGTTCCACTCTTCCAGTCGCTGAGCGACGCCAGTTTGTGCTCGCTCGCGCAGAGCGTCGTCAAGCGCCGCGCCGCGCCGGGCGACGTTCTCTGCCGCGAGGGCGGCCTCGGCGACGAGATGTACGTGGTACTGAGTGGAGCAGTGACGCTCCACAAGGCCGTGGGCGACGGCGAGACCGAACTGGGCCGGCTGGAGAGCGGCGCCCACTTCGGCGAGATGGCGCTGATCGGCGAGACGCCCCGCAGCGCCACGATCCGTGCCGCCACCGACCTGGAGTACCTCGCCATCACGCGCGAGACGTTGATGGGGGTGATCGCGGCCTTCCCGACCGTCGCCTTGCAGATCCTGCGCGGCTACAACGAGCGGCTGGCCGACACCACCGAGCGTCTCGCGCGCCTGAGCGCCCGCCCGACAAGGGCCGGTGCTGGCGTCGAACCAGGACCGAGCAGCGCCGCCTCCGACGATCCCGATGCCGCGCTCCAGCACGCTGCCGAGCAGATCGTCCTCTACGCGCCATACCCGCTGGCGGTGCTGGCGCGGCGGCTACTGGTGGAAGACCGGTGGGACCGCAAGGTGCTGCTGGCGCTCGACGCCTACGAGCTGGCCGTCAAGTACACGCTGTTCCTGCTGCTGGCCGACTACCTCCAGCGGCCAGAGCTGCGAACGCCGGACGTGGACCAGATGGTAGTGGCGGCGTTCCGGCGGCCGACGCTGGGGCTGCTGCTGGACATGTGCCCGCGCGTCCTGCGCGCCTACGCCGCCCAGGAAGCATCGCCGTTCGTGCCGGGCCTCGTAGACCTGCACGTTCGGCGCGAGGGCGGACGCTCGGCGTGTGGACGGGCCTTCCAGGCGCTCACCACCTATCGCAATCGTTTGAAGCACGGCGCGGAGGGTGTCTGGGACGCGGACACCTTCCGCCGCGACTTCGATGGGAGCCCATCGGAGCGTCTCCCGAACGGCGACCCGAAACTCGGCATCAAGCACCATCTCGCCGCGATTCTGGGGGCCATCAGCTTCCTACGCGAGTATCCGCTGGTCTACCTCACCTCGATGACGTACGAGCACGGCGCCTTCGAGTACGCCTACGAGCGCTGCACCGGTGCCTACGCCTCGTTCGACCGGGGCGTCTTCGCAGCCGGCCATCCGCTGGAGAATCGGCGGCTCTATCTGCTCTCGCAGCAGGACGAGCGGGCGCTCTCGCTGCACCCGTTCCTGCGGCGGCAGCGCTGTCCGACCTGCAACACCTCGGCGATCTTCCTGCTGTTCAGCGCCATGGCCGAGCGCGAGCGCCCCCGCCGCGACGCGACCGTCGTAGCCGATGCCGACGTCCGGAGCCGGCGCAAGGAGCGCCTGGAGTACCTGAGCTACGCCTGTGGTCACACCCTGGTAGACCAACTGACGGCGGAGCGCATCGAGCGCGGCGAGGGGATCTCGCACCTGTTCGAGTGAGGCGTGGGGCTGCCTGGACCGGCCCCGGGACGCGGGTTCGGCTCTCGATCGTCGGTCGGATCCCGACGTAAGGCTCAGACGTAGGCGATCAGGCGCCCGCCGGCCACGACACCGGTCCAGAGCGCCAGCGACGCGACTGCCGCGACCATCGCGAACGCCGCGAGCGCAGCGCGCCAGGACCGTCGCAGGCGCGAGCTCGGGAGCAGGTGGTTCGTCATCGGGGTGCCTCCGGTGGCGCGGGGGTGCGGATGCTCTCGGACATGGTCGCCGCTGGCGGCCAGACGATTCCAGAATTCGCGGTCAGTCGGGCGGCAGACGTCCACGTGACGGCGGAGGAGGATTCAGCCTGCCACCGCTACCGCGAGTCGCGGGGCACCTTAGGAGCCGCTTCCTGTGCGGCGCGCTCAAAGTCGCGCCTGACCTGACCCGAATCGAGGCGCTGCGACACGCCGGCGGGCTGGGCGCCCGTCACCTGCTCGACGAGCAGCCCGAACGCGGCGACCGCTTCCAGACCGGTGAAATTGCAGTGGCCGTACCGGTCGATGGCGATCGGCGTCAACCTGCCCCGACCGCTTGGCCTACCTTCAACTGGTACAGCACCTGGTGCCAGAACGGGACGATCTCATC
>DASTZM010000303.1:0-3915 GCA_035764305.1 Chloroflexota bacterium
GACGATCCGCGGGGCCAACAGCGTCCCGCGACGCTCCCGCTGCCGGGCGTCGAGGATCATTCCCACCGTGTTGCCCACGTCCCGCACCGTCGTCACGCCGAACCGCAGGAAGACCGGGGCCATCCAGTCCTGGAAGTGGACGTGCGTGTCGATCAATCCGGGCATCAGCGTCAGCCCGGTCCCATCGATGAGCGTCACGACCTCCGGGAGCGCCACCGGCTCATCCAGCACCGCCTCGATCCGCTCCCCGTTCAGCAGCACCGTCTTCCCTGTCTCCCGCCTCCCGCTCACCCCATCGACTACCCCGACGTCTCGGACGGCCAGCGTCACTCTGCTCGGCAGCACCCCCGCGTGCACCACGGCCGTGGTGGCCGCTACACCGAGCCCTCCCGCCGCACCCACCAGCGCGGCGCGCCTCGACCAGGCGCGCCCTTTCGGCTGTTCATTCGGATCGGATGGCGCGGTGTGGTCACGCCCACGCCGCCGGCGTCTGGGCATCCTGTCCTCCTGACCCGCCAGGACCATCCACCGGAGCGGGCGCCGGTCTCGTCCCAGTATGCGCCTCCCGCCGCCCCGACACAACTGGCAACCCCGCCGAGCGAGCCGCAGTGTGCCTGGACGATTAGCAGAGGGCGTGACGCAGAGCGCGATGGTGCCACGCGCCAGCTGATGGCCTAGACGAACAGGGGATCGCAGTCGGCGGAATGGGTGTCGGCGGTAACCTTCGCCTGATCGACCTCGCCAGGCTGACGCGGGCGACGATGTTCCAGGGAGCCACGTTGCAGTGGGACACGATCTTCTCCTCCAGTGCCCTTGGGCGATATCGCCATCTCGAGGGCGATGGCGGTCATGGGAGGCGCACCCCCTGTTGCGGCGGCGAGTGAGTACCCGCGGGGGCCGGCACCACGAGCGAGTCCACCGGGTAGCGCGGCGGCTCAACGCGCCGCAGGGCGAAGACCCACCGGTGGCGGAGGAGCCGGATGCCTTTCGTTGTGCGGTGGTAGCCGGCGTAGAGCTCCAGCGCCGGCCGGTCGCGCTCTCGCACGTACGGCTTCGGGCCGAATCGCCAATCGCTCACGTTGGCGGGCGACTGCTGCAGATAGGCTTCCAGGTGGTCGATGTCGCGGTAGAACTCCTCGAAGAAGAACTCGGTGCTGGTGATGGGGAAGAGTCCCAGGCGCGCGTAGCCGCGGATGGTGCCGTCGTGCCCGATCTCGTGGTACAGCGAGACGGCGCGCCGACCGAGCAGCTCGCGCAGATCGGCGCAGTCGGCACCGCCCACCAGCTCCTGCACGGCGTAGGCACCGGGAGCGAGCTTGCGCACCAGGTGCTCGTTGAAGTTGGGCCCCCGCCGGCTGAGCGCGAGCGCGAAGCGACCGTCCGGCAGCTGGTCCGCATCGGCGCGCTCGACCACGTTGCCGCGGACGACCGTGACGTTCGTCAACCCGGCTGCCTCGGCGCGCAGGCGAGTCGCTTCCAGCGGCGTGTCGGACATGTCGATGCCCCACGCCTCGCGCACGCGCGCCGCCACACGGCACAGCGTGTGGCCCGCGCCGCAGCCGACGTCGAGGAAGCAGCCGTCGGGCTGTGCGTAGAGGTCCAGCAGCCGATCCACGAGCTCGGCGGGCGGCTGTCCGTGGTGCTCGACCAGCGCCGGCCCTGCCTCGGTCGCGTAGCTGAGATAGGCGCCTCTCTGGCGGGCGAGCTGCTCGTCGAGCCGGCGCAGCGCGTCGTTCGCACCGGTCATTGGATGCCTACTTGCGCCTCGCCCGGGTCCTGCACGCTGACCAGCCGGCCGAGGATCTCGCCACCCTCCACCGCAACGAAGCGCCAGTCGGCGCGGCTCGCCCCGCTCGCCTAGCGGCCTTCCGCGCCCTGGCGCACTCAGCATAGCAGCGCGCTCGCGCCGGGCCCGGCGCGCAGCGAGTCCGTCGTGCCGGTGTGCCACTTCCACCGGCGCTCAGAGCAGATGAGGAGCGCTACCCTCGTTCCCTGGCGGAAGGCACGATCGGACGGTGGTGACTCTTCGTCCCTACGAGCCGCGCGACCGCGCGGCGTGCCTGGCGCTCTTCGATAGCAACGCGCCGCCGTTCTTCGCCCCCACCGAGCGCGCGGACATCGAGGGGTTCCTCGACCACCCGCCCGGCGCGTACCTCGTCGTCGAAGCGGAGCATGGCGCCGTTGTGGCCTGCGGCGGCGTCACCGCCGGCCCGCGCACTGGCCTCGGCGAGCTCACGTGGGGCATGGTCGCACACGCCGAGCAGGGAAAGGGACTCGGGCGCTTTCTGCTGCGTGCCCGGCTGCTCCTGCTCGCCCAGCGCCCCAGGATCACGCGCGTGCGGCTGGACACCAGCCAGCACACCCGCGCCTTCTTCGAACGGGAGGGCTTTGTCGTCCAGGCCAGCACCCAGGATGGTTACGCTCCCGACCTCGACCGCCACGAGATGACTCTCGCGCTCGATCCGGAGACTCGGGCGCGCATCCAGCGTGAGGCACAGGCATGCGGCGCCGCCGTCGCGGTGGCCGGACTGCGCGTCGACCTCCTGCCGCGCGCCGCGCGGCCCTCGGAGCCAGCGACGATTCTTCTGGACCCCTATGTAGCCGGCGCGTTCGGCGTCGAGCGCGAGGCGACTCTGCTGCCCAACGGTCTCGACCAGCGCACGTTCCGCTCGGGCAACGTGGTGCTGCGCCGTTTGGGTGAGCAGCCAGAGGCGGAAGAGGAGGCGCGGTGGACGGCCGGACTGTTTGGCCGGATCTCCCAGCACGGCTTCCGGGTTCCGACGCCCATCCGCGCCGCCGGTGGCGAGTGGCTGGTCCGCGGCTGGACGGCCGAGACGTTCCTGGAGGGCAGCCCCGCCAGGCCGTCTGACGCCCCGGCTGTAGCCGCGGCGATCGACGCGTTCCACCGCGCGCTGGTGGGTGAGCCGCTCCCCTCGTTCCGGGCGAACGTCGCGGAGAAGAACCCCTGGGACCGGGCCGACGACTGGGCGTGGGGCGAGCTGCCGGCGCCCGTCGACCCCCGGCTCAAGGAGCCTCTGGCGCGCCTGGCCGCGCTGCGCCGGCCGCTGCCCGACCTGCCCCGCCAGTTGATCCACGGCGACCTGAACCCCGACAACATCCTGATCGGCCCGGACGGCTCCGGGCTCGCGCCGGGAATCATCGACATGACCCCCTACTGGCGGCCGGCTACGGAGCGGCGGTGGCGGCGTACTGGCTGGGTCCGTACCGCGGCGAGGCTGCGGTGCTGGAGCACTTCGCGCCCGTGCCGCACTTCCCGCAGCTCCTGGTGCGCGCGGCGCTGCGCATGCTCCTTACCTTCCGCGACCTGAAGGACGTCGGCGACGTCGAGCAATATCGCCCGGCGATCGACGTGATCTCACAGGTTACGGGGCGTTTTGCATAATATAGAAGACAGGATATACTCTAGAGACACGGACGCGTGTCGTTTTCCCCGGGCTGGGAGCGTCCGTACAGGAGAGTTGGTCCCTTGGTTATTGCGAATTCGTTGAACGCGACCGCGCTGGTGCAGCCGGTCCTGACGGGGCTGGAGGAGATCCGGCCGATGACGCCGCCGATGACGCCGCCGGCGTCGCCCACGGGTGAGACGGCGGCGCGCGTCGAGCGGGCGGTCGCGGCCGACCGTCGTGAGCGGGTGGCGGGCAGGGCGCGCCGGCGCTATTGGAGCGTGCGCGACCTTTCGCGCCGCATCTGGCTGGGACGCGGGTACGAGCTGCTCCGTGGGCTGATCCGCACGGGCATCCTCCCCGCGACGCGCTCGGCGCGGTCCTGGTGGATCGAGGACGAGCACGCCGCCGGCCTGATGGCCGCGTTCGACGACCGTGCCGGCAAGGTGCGGGCGTTCCGCGGGCTGGAAGGCTGGCTGCGCGAGCGCGCGTACGTCGCGCCGTTGACGCC
>DASTZM010000304.1:0-3156 GCA_035764305.1 Chloroflexota bacterium
CTTGGAGAGCCCCCACCCCCGGTCGGCGAGCGGCGCGAGCACCCTGAGGCACAGCGGCAACGCCGCCAGCGCGATCGCCTGAACCGTCACCCACCAGGTCAGGGCTTCAAGCATGAGCCACCGCTTGCCCCGTCGTCATCCCGATTCCGCCTGCGATCGCCGCGGCGACAGACCCTCCGGCCCGGCGCGATCTAGGACGGGAAGCTGACCGCCTGGATTCGGCTGTTGCCCGAGTCGGAGACGTAGATCGCATCTCCCACCGCGATTCCCAGCGGGAGATCGAACTGGCCATTGGCCTTGCCAATCGCTCCTCCCACCGCCAGCACGTCGCCGGTTGGGCTGAATCGGATGATCCGCCCGCTTGCGGGGTCGGTCACCAGGATGGTCCCGTCGGCGTCGAGCGCCAGGTATGGCTCGTTGCGCGTGCCGCCCTGCCAGCCCGCCATCGGCCACTCCGCCACTGCCCTACCGGTCGCGTCGAGCTGCTGGATCCGCCGATTGTTCGTGTCCGCGACGAACATGCGTCCGTCGGCGGTTACCGCCAGTCCGATGGGCTCGCGGAGCTGCCCCGGACCTGAGCCCTCGCCCCCAAACGTCGCCAGGAATCGCCCGTCGGAGTCGAACTTCTGGATGCGCTTGTTGCCCGTGTCCATCACGTACACGTTGTTCGCGCCGTCGAGCGCGATGGCGCGCGGCCCCCAGAACCCGCCCTGTCCATTCCACTTGGTCAGGAACCGGCCAGTGGCGTCGAACTTCTGCACGCGGTGGTTCCAGGTGTCGGCGACGTAGACATTCCCAGTCGAGTCGACAGCGACCCCCATCGGCTCCTTGAACTGCCCATCACCACTCCCTTCCGATCCCCACTGCGACAGCGGCTGCCCGGCGCGCGAGAACTTCTGGATGCGGTGGTTGAGCGTGTCCGCGACGACGACGTTTCCCTGCCGGTCAACCGCCACGCCCCGCGGCGTGTTGAGCTGCCCCGCCGACCGACCCGAGGAGCCGAACTGCGCGACTGGCACCAGTTCCACCCGTTTCGCGTCGTACGCGGCGGCGTTGACCACCGCGCTGCCGGGCGCAGCGGGCGCCGTGCCCGCAACCGAGGGCGTCGCCGCGCTCGCGGTTGACGGACCGAGACCTTCCTTGAGGTAGACGTAGAAGTCGTACGAGCCGAGTGGCTGCGTCGTCTCACGGTAGATGAGCCACTTCCACAGCCCATCCCGAACATCTTTCTTGGTGAAGATCTCGACCAGACTGGACGCCTTGAGGCTGCGGTAATCCTCCGGGTACCACCAGCGCATCTTGTACTTGACGCCGGTGTAGCCCTGAAGGAATTGGCGGTTCTTTTCCAGATCTTCTGCCGCGACCAGAACGACGGGCTTGGTTGCCGGTGCGCTGAGGTTGGCGGGGTACTCCGCGTTCTTGAAATCGCGCAGGTACCACGAGAACGGCCACCACGTGCCGCTCTGCACCACCACGCCGATCCCGCGCGAGTCACCCGTCTGCTCAAGCGACAGGCGCTCGATGTCGGCCATGACCTTCTTCACGTCCGGTGCCGTCTGGGTGTAGACCAGCATGTCTTTCGGCGTGTCGGGGCGCTCGAAGTTCGCCGGCCAGCCGGTATGGATTGACCACACGCCGAGCACGCCGAAGGCCGTCAGCGCCAGACGCTTCTCCCACACACCGCGTGTCGCGCTTGTGACCAGCTCGCCAAGGTAGCGCGCCGTCAGCAGGACCAGCGGCGTCGCGATGTGGATGATGAGCCAAGGCATCTTCTCGCCCGCCCACGAATAGATGGTCAGCGCCATCGTCCACCACCAGATCAGGAATGTTGTGATCCAGGTAGCCTTGCCGGGACGCAGGTAGTACACCGTCCCGACCATCCCGAGCAGCCAGGGGAGCGTTTCGTACGCGCCAAGGAGGAGGAGGTAGTAGAACCAGGGCTGGTTGCCACGCTGGACGCCATGCTGCTCCAGCCAGTACGCGATCCCCCCGATCAGCCCCTCCATCAGGCCGCCCCGCGTCGCGCCGGCCACGAATGGAGCGCCGGGGTTGAAGATCCCGAGGAACCACCTGAACCAACCGGGGATGTCAAAGGCGGTGCGCGGCGCCGCCGCGCCGCTGACGTTGGTGAACAGGCTTGAGAACAAGACGACGAAGATGGCGACGAAGATGATCACGCCGCCCCAGAAGGTGCCGTAGCCCCAGAACCCGTCGCCGTCACGCCACAACGTCAAAGCAGCGCGCGAGAAGGTCCCCGGCTGCGCCGCGGGCTGCGTGCGGCCCGCGTCGGAGCGGCGGTGCGTGCGCGGCCGGGCCCGTGACGAGTCGGCCGGAGCGCCCTGCAGCTGGTCGTAGAAGAAGCCGCCCAGCGCGCCGATCGCCGCCCCCACGACGGCCCCAGCCATCTCTCTGGGGAGGCCCTTGCCAAACGCGCCGACCACGGCCGTGATGAACGCCCCGACGATGCCGCCCGCGCACGCCCCGGCCAGAACGCGACGTCGCTGCGGACCGACGTTCTCCCAGAGCGCCGACACGAGCATGAAAGTGCCGAAGATGAACCCCGTGATGAACACGGTCTCTTTGGTGGCCCACGTGAAGGCGAGCCCGGCGCAGAAGGCATAGAACCATGGCCGCGTGCGGTGCAGCACGTATCCCACGAGTCCCGTCGCCGCCAGGAGTGTCCACGTGGCCGTGTAGCTGTCCTCTCGCAGCATGCGCGCGAAGTACGTGAAGGACGGCGAGAACACCAGGATCGCGACGGCGAAGAGCCACCCCGCGTTCCCCAGCCAGCGGCGCCACAAGACGGTGAGGCACACGAGCCCGACGCCGAAGATCGCCGGCACCGCACGCGCCGTCGCCTCGGTCGCACCAAACAGCCAGAAGCTCGTCGCCACCGACAGGAACTGGAAGGGGCCGTGGAGGAGCGGGTTGTACTTGTAGACGGGAGATCCGTGGAAGGTGTCCCAGGCGAACTTGGCGTGCATGCTCTCGTCGTGATGCATTGCCCGATCGCCGAGGTCGTAGAAGCGCGTCAGGAATAACGCCACCATCAGCAGGACAACCAGGATGCTCTGCCAGTAGGTGAGACCGCACAGCCAGCGCCGGCCGAGCCACTGCCCCAACGTCAGGTCGGCGCCGGTCACCGCCGCGGTCGGT
>DASTZM010000305.1:0-2358 GCA_035764305.1 Chloroflexota bacterium
GGCTGGATCGGCGACGGCGCCACCGCCGAATCGGACTTCCACAACGCGCTGATCTTCGCGCACGTGTACCGCGCGCCGGTGATCCTGAACGTGGTCAACAACCAGTGGGCGATCTCCACGTTCCAGGCGGTGGCGGGCGGCGAGTCCACCAGCTTCGCCGCGCGCGGCGTCGGTGCCGGCATCGCTTCGCTGCGCGTGGACGGCAACGATTTCCTGGCGGTGCTGGCGGCGTCGCGCTGGGCCGCCGAGCGCGCACGCTCCAACCTCGGCCCGACGCTGATCGAGTGGGTGACGTACCGCGCCGGCCCGCACTCCACGTCCGACGATCCCTCCAAGTACCGGCCGGCCGACGACTGGGAGCGCTTCCCGCTCGGGGACCCGGTGCTGCGCCTGAAGCAGCACCTGATCACGCTGGGAGCCTGGTCCGACCAGGAGCACCAGCAGGTGCAGCTCGAACTGGAAGCCGAAGTGGCCGCGGCGCAGAAGGAGGCCGAAAGCCACGGTACGCTGCTCGATGGCCACATCCCGAGCGCCGCGACCATGTTCGACGATGTCTACGCGGAAATGCCCGCGCACCTGCGCCGCCAACGGCAAGAGCTGGGAGTCTGACGATGCGGATGACCCACCCCCGAAGCGCCTGCGGCGCCTCCCCCTCGAGGGGGCGCCACCAGCGGCCCGGCCAAGCCGGTTCCGCGGTGGCACCCGATCAGGCTGCACCTGGCTTGCCGCACCAGGCGATGGAGGACTGACATGCTGACAAAGACCAAGGCAGCCCAAATTGCACCGGCCGCCGGCGAACTCAAGCCCATGACGATGATCCAGGCGCTGCGCAGCGCGCTGGACGTGGTGATGGAGCGCGACGACAACGTTGTGGTGTTCGGCGAGGATGTGGGCTACTTCGGTGGCGTGTTCCGCGTCACCGAAGGCCTGCAGGCCAAGTACGGCAAGGCGCGCTGTTTCGACACGCCGATCAACGAGGGCGGCATCGTGGGCGTGGCCGTCGGCATGGGCGCCTACGGGCTGCGCCCGGTGGCCGAGATCCAGTTCGCCGACTACTTCTATCCCGCTTACGACCAGATCGTCTCGGAAGCCGCGCGCCTGCGGCATCGCTCCGCCGGAGACTTCACCTGCCCGCTCACGATCCGCATGCCCTGCGGCGGCGGCATCTACGGCGGCCAGACCCACAGCCAGAGCCCGGAGGCGCTGTTCACGCACGTGTGCGGCCTGCGCACGGTGATCCCGAGCAACCCGTACGACGCCAAGGGCCTGCTGATCTCGTCGATCGAGTGCGACGACCCGGTGATCTTCCTGGAGCCCAAGCGCCTGTACAACGGCCCCTTCGACGGCCACCACGACCGGCCGGTGACGCCGTGGTCGAAGCATGCGCTGGGCAACGTGCCGGAGGGCTACTACAAGGTGCCGCTGGAGTCGGCCGCCGTGGCGCGTCCCGGGACGCAGCTCACCGTGATCACCTACGGCACCATGGTGTGGGTGGCGCAGGCCGCCGCGGAGGAATCCGGGGTCGACGCCGAGGTCATCGACCTGCGCTCGCTGTGGCCGCTGGACCTGGACACCATCCTCGAATCGGTGAAGAAGACCGGCCGCTGCGTCGTCGTGCACGAGGCGACCAAGACCAGCGGCTTCGGCGCGGAGCTCTGCGCGCTCGTGCAGGAGCACTGCTTCTACCACCTGGAGGCGCCGATCGAACGCGTGGCCGGCTGGGACACGCCGTATCCGCACGCCACCGAGTGGGCGTATTTCCCCGGGCCGGCGCGCGTGGGCGCCGCCTTCCAACGCGCGATGGAGGCGTGACATGGGCCTGTACGCCATCAAGATGCCCGACATCGGCGAAGGCATCGCCGAAGTGGAACTGGTCGCCTGGCGCGTGCAGCCCGGCGACACCGTCAGGGAGGACCAGATCCTCGCCGACGTGATGACCGACAAGGCGACGGTGGAGATCCCGTCGCCGGTGGCGGGGAAGGTGGAATCGCTCGGGGGACAGCCCGGCCAGTTGATGGCGGTGGGGGCGGAGTTGATCCGGCTGGAGGTCGAAGGCGCTGGCAATGTGAAGGAAGGCTCGCAACAGCGTGCGGCCGAAAGCTCCCTCCCCCTCCGGGGGAGGCTTGAGGGGTCCCCCGGAAAAGCGCCTGCGCTTTTCCCGGGGTCTGAGGTGGGGGTGGGGGCTGGCGCCGGCGCGGCGCCCGTTCCTCCCGACCAGAAGGACGACGTCACGCACGAGAACGAGGATGTGGCTGCGCGTGCGCCGAGCGCCCCCACCCCGGCCCTCCCCCGGAGGGGGAGGGAGGAAGACCGGCAGGAGGGACGCAGCGCCCGCCCCGAGCCCCCGCGCGCCACCCC
>DASTZM010000306.1:0-9229 GCA_035764305.1 Chloroflexota bacterium
GCGCTGCTGGCGGCGCTGCTGCTGGCGACCACGGCGCTGTCGGTGGTCAACCCGCAGCTGGTGCGGCTGTTCATCGATTCGGCGTTCGCGGCCGCCCAGCCGGACGCGGTCTCCGCCGGGACGGCGCCGGCGGCAGAGAGCCAGAGCACGCTGACCTGGGCGGCGATTGCGTTCCTTCTTATGGGGCTGGCGCTGCAAGGGCTGTCGGCGCTGGCGACATACGTCGGCAACGACGTGGGCTGGGCGGCGACGAACCGGCTGCGGGCCGACCTGGCGCTGCACTGCCTGCGCCTGGACATGACGTTCCACAACGGGCGCACGCCGGGGGAGCTGATCGAGCGGATCGACGGCGACGTCAGCGCGCTGGCGAACTTCTTCTCGGCGTTCACGGTGCGCATCCTGGGGAGCGTCCTGCTCCTGCTGGGCGTGGTGGTGATGCTGTGGCGGGAGGACTGGCGCGTGGCGGCGCTGCTGCTGGCGTTCACGCTGGCGACCTTCTACGGGCTGGAGCGGGTGCGGGTAGCCGCGACGCCCCGATCGAGGGCGGAGCGGGAGGCGAGCGCGCGGGTGTTCGGGTTCATCGAGGAGCGGCTGAACGGGATCGACGACCTGCGGGCGAACGGCGCGGGCGACTACACGATGCGGCGCTACTACGAGGCGAACCGCAGGCTGTTCCACGCCGGGCGGCGGGCCTGGATCTGGCGGGGCGTGATGTGGGGGCTGACGATGGTCTTCTTCGCGCTGGCCCAAGCGATGGCGCTGGGGCTGGGCTACTCGCTGTTCTCGGAGGGGGCGATGAGCCTGGGGACGGTGTACCTGATCTCGCACTACACGGGGATGCTGATCGGGCCGATCGAGCGGATCACGAACGAGATGCAGGACCTGCAACGGGCGGGGGCAAGCCTGGAGCGGGTGCAGGAGCTGTTTGGGCACGCGTCGCTGCTACGCGATGGCGAGGGGGCAGCGCTGCCGCCGGGGCCGCTGGCGGTGGAGTTCCAGGACGTGTCGTTCAGATACCCCGACGCCGCGGTCGAGCCGGTGCTGAAGGACGTGTCGTTCCGCGTCGAGGCGGGAAAGGTGCTGGGGCTGCTGGGACGCACGGGGAGTGGGAAGACGACGGCGACGCGGCTGCTGTTCCGGCTGTACGACCCGACCGAGGGGGCGATCCGGCTCGGCGGGATTCCCCTGCGCGCGCCGCGTCTGGATCACCTGCGCGAGCGGGTGGCGGTGGTGACGCAGGACGTGCAGCTGTTCAGCGGCACGGTGCGGGACAACCTGACGCTGTTCGACCCGGACGTGCCGGACGCGCGCATCCTGGCGGTGCTGGAGGACTTAGGGCTGGGCGAGTGGCTGCGCTCGCTCCCGGACGGGCTGGACACGCCGGTGGGGGCGGGCGGGCGCGGCCTTTCGGCGGGGGAGGCGCAGCTGCTGGCCTTCACGCGTGCCTTTCTTTCGGACCCGAGCGTGGTGATCCTGGACGAGGCGTCGTCGCGGCTCGATCTGGCGACGGAGCAGCTGATCGAGCGGGCGGTGGACAAGCTGCTGCGCGATCGGACGGGGCTGGTGATCGCGCACCGGCTGGCGACGGTGCAGCGCGCGGACGAGATTCTGGTGCTGGAGGACGGGCGCGTGCTGGAGCACGGCGAGCGCGAGCGGCTGGCGGCCGACCCGGAGTCGCGCTACGCGCAGCTGCTGCGGACGGGGCTGGCTGAGGTGCTGGTGTGAGCCGGAACGGATCGGCCGCGGCGCTGGGTCTGACGGGTGAGGGGCCCAGCACAGGAACTGCACAACTGGGGACGTGGCGGGCGCTGTGGCGCCTGATGACGTACGACGCGCCGCTGTACGCGGTGAACCTGGCGGCGTGGGGGCTGATGCACAGCTTGCCGCTGGTGAACGGGCTGATCCTGCGCGCGTTCTTCGACGCGCTTTCGGGTGGCGCGCCGGCCGCACCGTCGAGCGCGCCGCTGGGTGGGTGGGCGGACCCGTGGACGCTGCTGGCGCTGCTGGTGGGTGTGTCGCTGGGGCGCGTGGCGGACCAGGTGTACGGCGTGTGGGTGTGGGCGACGCTGTACTTCAGGGTGCTGGGGCACCTGCGGCGCAACCTGCTGCAGTGGATCGTGAAGGAAACGGGCCAGCGCGCGCCGGGCGACTCGGCGGGGGAGGCGGTGACGCGCTTCCGCGACGACGTGGACGAGGTGGTGCGCTACCTGGAGCACTACGTCGACGGCGGCGGGATCGTGCTGTACGTGATTTTGGCGGTGGGGGTGATGGTGGCGATCGACTCGTGGCTGACGGCGATCACGCTGCTGCCGCTGCTGTGCATCGTGGTGCTGACGCAGCGCCTGTCGGGGCGCATCCGGCGCTACCGGCGCGCGACGCGCGAGGCGACGGGGGTGGTGACGGGGTTCATCGGCGAGACGTTTGGCGCGGTGCTGGCGGTCAAGGTGGGGCGCGCGGAGCGGCACGTGATCCGCCACTTCGACCAGCTGAACGAGCGGCGGCGACGCGCCGCGCTGAAGGACACGCTGTTCTCGGAGATCCTGCGGTCGATCAACTGGAACATCGCCAACGTGGGCACCGGGGTGGTGCTGCTGGTGGTGAGCCGCGCGGTGCGGAGCGGCGGGTTCACGGTGGGAGATCTGGCGCTGTTCATCAGCTACCTGCCGCGCACGACGCAGTTCGTGTGGTGGATCAGCGAGATCATCGCGCAGCACCGGCGGGCGGGGGTGTCGATCGAGCGGATGCAGGCGCTGCTGAAAGGGGCGCCGCGTGAGGAGCTGGTGAAGGGCGGGCCGCTGTATCTGTCCGGCGCGCTGCCGGAGGTACCGCACGCTGCCAAGAGCGATGAGCACCGGCTGGAGGCGCTGACCGTGCGCGGCCTGACGCACCGCTATGCGGATGGGCAGCGCGGGATCGAGGGCGTCGATCTGGAGGTGCGGCGGGGAACGTTCACGGTGGTGACGGGGCGGATCGGCTCGGGCAAGACGACGCTGCTGCGGACGCTGCTGGGGATCCTGCCGGCGGAGGGCGGCGAGGTGCGCTGGAACGGGCGTGTGGTGGGGCAGGTAGACCAGTTCCTGGTACCGCCGCGCTGCGCGTACACGCCACAGACGCCGCGCCTGTTCAGCGAGACGCTGCGCGACAACATCCTGCTGGGCGTGCCGGCGAGCGAGGACGAGCTGGAGGAGGCGGTGCGGCTGGCGGTGTTCGAGCGCGACGTGAGGCAGCTGGACGGGGGCTATGAGACGCCGGTGGGGCCGCGCGGCGTGCGCCTGTCGGGCGGGCAGATGCAGCGCGCGGCGGCGGCGCGGATGTTCGTGCGACGGCCGGAGCTGCTGGTGTTCGACGACCTGTCGTCGGCGCTGGACGTGGAGACCGAGAAGACTCTGTGGGAGCGGGTGGCGGCGCGGGCGGAGGGGGCGACCGTCCTGGCGGTCTCTCACCGGCGCGCGGCGCTGACACGGGCGGACCAGATCGTCGTGCTCAAGGACGGGCGGGTCGAGGCGCGGGGCACGCTGCGCGAGCTGCTCGAGTCGTGCGAGGAGATGCGCCTCCTCTGGCACGGCGAGGCTCAGGAAGAGGCGCGCGAACCTGTGGCGGCGGCATAGCCCGTCGCATAAGACGAAGAGGAACAAAGACGATGACGACGCAGACCACGAGCGCGATCACGATCCGGCCGTTCGACGGCGAGTACGCGCAGCTGATCGCGATCCAGAAGGCGATCGACCCGGACGAGGGGCGGAGCGAGGAGAACTGGCGCTTCGACGACGAGAGCTGGCGGCACGACCGGTTCTTCAAGGAGCGATACGTGGCGGAGGGACCGGATGGGCGGGTGATCGGGTGGATGCAGGTGTTCCACATGCCGTGGCAGTTCCATCCGGAGAAGTACCGGCTGAGCCTGGACGTGCATCCGGCGGAGCAGCGCAAAGGAGTGGGATCGGCGCTGTACGAGCGCGCGGCGGAGATCGTGCGGTCGCGCGGCGGGAAGACGCTGCGCACGGACACGCAGGAGACGCGGACGGCGGCGATCGACTTCCTGACGCACCGGGGCTTCGAGGAAATCCAGCGCTACTGGGAGAGCCGCCTGGAGGTGGCGGCGTTCGACTTCGAGCCGTTCTCGACGGCGGAAGGGCGTGCGGCGTCGGAGGGGATCACGCTGACGACGATGGCGGCGGAGCTGGCGCAGCGCGGTCCCACTGAGGAGATGCTGCGGGCGATCTACGAGATGGAGGTGGCGGCGTTCATGGACGTGCCGTTCCCGGACCCGGCGACGGCGTTCCACTACGACGACTGGAAGAAGTGGACGCTGGAGAGTCCGAACCGGCTGGACGAGGCGTACTTCCTTGCGAAGGACGGCGAGAAGTACGTGGGCGTGTCCAACATGCACACCAACCCGGAGCACCCTGGCGTGATCTTCCAGGGGTTCACCGGCGTGATCCGGGAGTACCGCGGCAAGGGGGTGGCGATGGCGCTGAAGATGCAGACGGTGAAGTACGCGCGGGCGAACGGGTACCGCGAGATCCGCACCGGCAACAACACGCGCAATCGCCCGATGCTGCGGATCAACGAGGCGATGGGCTTCGTGAAGCAGCCGGTGTGGATCGAGTATGAGAAGTCGCTCTAGTCTTCGAACCCACTCAGGTTGACGCCGAGGGCGGGGATGGGCTCGTCGTCGGGCTCGGGGTCCTGGAGGAGGAGCGGGCGCTCGTCTTCGTCGAAGAGCTCGACGTTGAGGCCGAGCGCCTGGAGCTCCTTCACGGCGAGCTTGAAGGCGGCGGGGACGCCGGGCTGGGGGAAGGCGCCGCCCTTGACGATGGCCTCGTAGGTCTTGACGCGGCCGGTGTCGTCGTCGGACTTGACGGTGAGCATCTCCTGGAGGGTGTGGGCGGCGCCGTAGGCTTCGAGCGCCCACACCTCCATCAGCCCCAGGCGCTGGCCGCCGAACTGGGCCTTCCCGCCGAGCGGCTGCTGGGTGATGAGCGAGTAGGGGCCGGTGGAGCGGGCGTGGACCTTGTCCTCGACCAGGTGGTGGAGCTTCAGCATGTAGACGTGGCCGACGCAGACCTCCTGCTCAAAGGGGTCGCCGGTGCGCCCGTCGTAGAGCGTGGCTTTGCCGCTGGCGGGGAGCCCCGCCTGCACGAGGAGCGATTCGATCTCGTCTTCGCACGCGGAGTCGAAGACGGGCGTGGCGACCCGCATACCGAGCGCGGCGGCGGCCCAGCCGAGGTGGGCCTCGAGCACGGTGCCGACGTTCATGCGGGAGGGGGCGCCGAGGGGCGAGAGGATGATGTCGACGGGCGTGCCGTCCTCGAGGTAGGGCATGTCCTCGACGGGAAGGATGCGGGCGATGACGCCCTTGTTGCCGTGGCGGCCGGAGAGCTTGTCGCCCTCGGTGAGCTTGCGCTTGACGGCGACGGCGACGCGGACGCGCGACTGGATGCCGGGAGGAAGGTCGTCGCCCTCGGCGCGTGAGAAGCGGCGGACGTCGACGACGGTGCCGTACTCGCCGGAGGGGACGCGCAGGGAGGTGTCCTTGACCTCGCGGGCCTTCTCGCCGAAGATGGCGCGCAGCAGGCGCTCCTCCGCGGTGAGCTCGGTCTCGCCCTTCGGCGTGATCTTCCCCACCAGGACGTCTCCGGGCTGGACGCGCGCGCCGACGTAGACGCAGCCGTCGTCGTCGAGCTGGCGCAGGGTTTCCTCGGAGAGGTTAGGAAGGTCGCGGGTGATCTCCTCGGGGCCGAGCTTGGTGTCGCGCGCTTCGACCTCGTAGTGCTCCAGGTGGATGGAGGTGAAGGTGTCGTCCTGCACCAGTCTCTCCGAGATGAGGATGGCGTCCTCGAAGTTGGCGCCCTCCCAGAACATGAAGGCGCACAGCACGTTCTGCCCGAGCGCCAGCTCGCCGCCCTCGGTCGACATGGTGTCCGCGATCACCTGGCCGGTGGCGACGTCGTCGCCGGTGGCGACGATGGGGCGGTGGTGGAGGCAGGTGCCGTCGTTGGAGCGGACGAACTGGTGGAGCGCGTGGTGATGGTCGCGCCCGGCGCTGTCGCGCACGACGACGGCGCCGGCGGTGGCGGAGACGACGGTGCCGGCGGTGGTGGCGAGCACGAGGCGGCCCGAGTCGCGCGCGGCCTGCGTCTCGAGACCGGTGGCGACGAGCGGCGCCTGAGGGCGGAGGAGTGGGACGGCCTGGCGCTGGTAGTTGGCGCCCATGAGCGCGCGGGCGGCGTCGTCGTGCTCCAGGAAGGGGATCATGGCGGCGGAGGCGGAGATGGTCTGGTGCGGCGAGACGTCCATGAGCTCGACGCGCTCCCGCGGGAACTGGCCGAACGCGCCGGCGTGGCGGCCGGACACGCGGTGCTCGGTCAGCCGGCCGCGCTCGTCGACGGCGGAGCTGGCCTGGGCGATGACGTGGCGCTCCTCGTCGTCGGCGGCCACGTACACGATCTCGTCGGTGACGTGGGCGGCGCCGTCCTGGTGGACGACGCGGCGGTAAGGGGTCTGGATGAAGCCGTAGTCGTCGATGCGCCCGTAGGTGGCGAGGGCGCCGACGAGGCCGATACTGGTGCCCTCCTGCGTCTCGACGGGGCAGATGCGGCCGTAGTGGGACTCGTGCACGTCGCGGACGTCGAAGCCCGCCCGGTCGCGCGAGAGACCGCCGGGACCCATGGCGGAGAGCTTGCGCAGCTGGGCCAGCTCGGCCAGGGGGTTGGTCTGGTCCATGAACTGGGAGAGCTGCGAGCCGCCGAAGAACTCCTTCATCGCGGCGACGAGGGGGCGGATGTTGACGAGCGACGCGGGGGTGGCGGTGTCGGTGTCCTGGATGGTCATGCGCTCGCGTACGGTGCGCTCCATCCGGGAGAGGCCGATGCGGAACTGGTTGTGGATCAGCTCGCCCACGGCGCGGACGCGGCGGTTGCCCAGGTGGTCGATGTCGTCGGGCTCTCCCTGGGTGTCGTTGAGGCGATTGAGCTCGGCGACGATGGCGACGAGGTCTCCGGGAGTGAGGGCGCGTGTGGTGGGGGCAGAGTGCGGCACGGAGTGGAGGCGCTTGTTGAGCTTGTAGCGGCCGACCTTGGAGAGGTCGTAGCGCCGGGGGTTGAAGAAGAGGTTGTGCAAGAGGTCACGGCCGGCGTCGGGCGTGGCGGGGTCACCGGGGCGGAGGCGCTGGTGCAGCTCGACCAGCGCAGCGCGCGCGGCGGGGTCGCCGGCAGGCGAGTCGAGCGCGGCGAGGGCCGCAAGGAGGATCTCGACGGGGAACTTGCGCTTGCGGTCGACCTTGACGGAGACGGCGCCCTTGCGGGAGGTGTCCAGCTCGAGCCACGCGCCGCGGCCGGGGATGAGCTTGGCGCCGAAGAGCTTGCGGCCGGTGAGCGGGTCGGCGTCGGCGGTGAAGTAGACGCCGGCGGAACGGACGAGCTGGGAGACGACGACGCGCTCGCTGCCGTTGACGACGAAGGTGCCGCGGGGGGTCATGAGCGGGAAGTCGCCCAGGAAGAGGCGCGACTCGAGGATCTCGCCGCTGCGCAGGCGCCGGAGACGGGCGTCGGCGTAGAGCGGGGCGGTGTAGGTGAGGTCGCGGTCGCGGCACTCGTCCTCGGTGTGCTTGGGGGGGCCGAAGGGGCCGTCAGCTGGGACGGACAGCTCGAGCTCGAGCTGTTTGGCGGTGAAGTCGGCGATGGGGGAGAGCTCGGCAAAGAGCTCCGCGAGGCCTTCGGTGACGAAGCGGTGGAAGGAGTCGCGCTGGTGCTGGACGAGGTTGGGGAGCGGGAGGATCTCAGGAGCGGTGCCGAAGCGGTGGCGGGCGGGCGCCCTCTCGTGGGCGGGTGCGCGGGTGGGCATACGGGCGAGCGCTGTTTCGTGGGCGTGCGCATCCAGGGACCTAGGCATGCAACCTCCTTTGGGGGGAAGACAAGCCTACGGCGGGAGTCGCGGCGTCTCAATGGCGCGCGGGTATTGTTTTCCGCGCCGGAGTGTGAGACACTTGAGTTGTCGAAAGGACCGGCTTTGGCCGGTCCTTTGTGATTCCCCGGGGCCTCGCTAGGCGAGCGACTCGAGGGCGGCGAGGGAGCGCCTGGCGTGCTCGGTGCGGCGGTGGATGACCTGCGCCAGCTGGGGGACGAGGCTGCGGTAGGGGACAGCGGGGTTCGATTCGACTTTGGCGACCCAGCGGTGCGGGAGGCCGGAGGCGCCGTGGAAGGCGCCGACGAGGCCGCCGACCATGGTGGCGATGGTGTCGGCGTCGCGGCCGAAGTTGGCGGCCATGACGATGGCCTGCTCCGGGTCGCCGCCGGCGAGGGCGAACAGGCCGAGCGCGGCGGGGACGGTCTCGCGCGAGTCGTTGATGGTCGACGGGCGGAGGTGGCGCTCGTAGAAGGTGGCGCGGAAGTCCTCATACGAATCCGAGTCGCGCCCCAGGGCAGCGGCGACGCGGATGCACTCGGCCATCTCGGCGGCGCTCACGGGTAGGAGATGGGCGGTGGACGCCTCGATCACGCTCTCGACGGTGGCGTCGGGCGCGAAGCAGGCGGCGACGGCGGCGGCCATGGCGCACGCGCCGTCGCGGCAGAAGCCGGAGGCGCCGTGGTGGATGAAGGAGGCGACGTCGAGCGTCTCGACCACGGCGCGGCGCGGGTCGCACGCGTTGACGATGCCCATGGGGGAGATGACCATGGCGGATGACGAGGACATCATGTTGTCCCACCCGGCGTAGGCGGGGAGGCGCAGGCCGGCGTCGTATTTGTGGAAGGCGTTGCGGACGGGGATGTACCAGAGGCGGTACGCCACACAAAGCGTGCTGTTCCGCTGGACGGACCGCGAGACGCTTGTAGCGGCGTAGCGTTCCGCCTAGACTGACCTAGCGGGCGCGCGGGCTGATCACCCCTTGCCGGTGCCTCCACACCGGGCGCGCTCCGCACCACAGCATGGAGGTGCTGAATGGACCGGCTAAACGGGGCGGACGATGCGTTCGTCGCGGCGGCGCTCGCCGACAAGACCCTCGTTGATCAGTGGAAGGACGACCAGGCGGCGCTCACGCAGCTGGAGCGCGAGGCGGTGCCGTCAGTTGTAGAAGAGGCGGCGCGCGAGGGACAGTCGCGACCCCGACGTAGGCGGCGGGTGCTCGCGTGGAGGATGGGCGACGATGGCCGACTGACCCAGGTCGAAGCTTGGAAGGACATTCCTGGCAGCGTGGGCGGCGCCAATAAGCAGCTGACGCCGGCAGCAGTCA
>DASTZM010000307.1:0-2591 GCA_035764305.1 Chloroflexota bacterium
CGGCGAGCCGAGCCAGTACATCACGTAACCCGCGTACGGGACGTGGAGCTCGACCCGCGCGACGTTGTCTCCCAGCGGTACAGACCAGGAGTCGGTGGTGTTGTTGGCGTCGCCCTTGGTGACGGCTGTCTGCTGGCCGCCGCTCTGTTCCAGCGCGACGATGCGGTGGGTCACACGCACGTCGGGCTGCGTACGGTCGGAGAACGTGATCACATCTCCCACCCGGAGCGCCTCGGCGGGCACCGGACGCACCGCCACGACGCTCCCCACGGAGATCGCCGGCTCCATGCTTCCTGTCTCTACGGCATACAGCTGCCAGCCGAACAGCTCGGGCAGCGGCGTGAGCAGGATCACCAGCATCACCAATATCGCGCTGAGGACCGCGCCGGACGCCGCCTGTGGGCGCAGCAGCGCGTGCAGCAGTCCGCTGACGCCCCGCCGTTCGGGCCGGAGCCGATCGAGCCGCTGGCGGGCGATGCGCGGCGGCCCCAAGGGTGCCGAGGGCTCCCGACGCACGCCAGGTTGGGACACTCTGTCTACCGGTGGCGCCGCCCGCACGTCAGGCTGGAAGGGCGGCGCGGGCGATTCGGGAGCCGGTGCCCCGGCCGCCGGTGGCAGTTGCTGTGTCGATGGTGTCGGCGACGGCACGGGCTCGGCCGGCGGCGACGCCTCGGCCGGCGATACCGGCGGCGGTGCCGGCGCGAGCAACGATGGCGCGGTGGTTGCCGGCGCCGCTGCCGGCGCCACTGACGCCGGTGCCTCGGCTGTCCGTGCCGTCCTGCCCGCCTCTTCTCGCTCCCGCTGGACGCGCGCCTCCAGCGCCGCGATCTCGGCTCGAACGGCCGTGCGTCGGCGCACCGTCTCCTCGAGCAGATGTAGCGTCTCGCGTATGGCCCCCCGCAGGCGCCGCGCCTTCGCCGCGTCTCGCCCTCTCGGTGCCTTGAGCGCATCCGCCAGCTCTCGCTCGATCGCCGCGCACGTGCGCTCCAACTGGGCGGCGCGCCGGTGGAGCGCCGCGGCCTCCCCGCGCAGTGTGGCAAGCGACGGCGCACCCTCAGCGCGTGTCTCGGTCGGGCGCGAAGTTTCGACGGTCACGCTGCGGAGCAGTCCGGTCGGCCGGGTCCAATCATGCCAGGCGCCCACCCGCGCAACCTGGGAAAGCAGTACGGAACCGTGCCGCGAAGACACGAATTTGCGGTAATGTCTGGCCGTGCTTCGTTGGCTCTTTGGCGGCCAGCCCGCGTCGCCGGACGACGAACAGAAGGGGCCCTCCGAGGGAACGCGCGACGGCCAGCCCGGCGCACCGCCTAACGGCACCGCGGATGATCTGGATCAGCTGACGGCTGAGATCGAAGCCGCGCTTGCGTCGCCAGACACTCCCGCCCCACCCGCCACCGTCGCTCCATCCGCCCCCGCAGGCGCACCCACCTCGCACCCGGTGATCTCAGCCGCACCATCGCCCCCGGTCGAGGCCGCGGCGTCTGCGCCGTCCGCGCCCGTGATCCCGCAGGACAGCCCCGCGCCTACACCGCGCACGCCCGTCACGCCGACGGCAATCTCCGTCGCCGTAACGACTGGGAACGACGCACCCGACGAGGCCGACGTCGAGCACGACGAAACGCGCCGTATGGGAGTCGTCCTCGCCGTCGTCAACCAGAAGGGCGGCGTCGGCAAGACCACCACCACAACCAATCTCGGCGCCGCGCTGGCGGAGAAGAAGCGAAAGGTCCTGCTCGTCGATCTCGACCCGCAGGGCAACCTGACCAACGCGCTCGGCCTGCCGCTGCAGTATCCCTCCACCTACGACGTGTTGCTCGGCGAGGCGCCTGCCCTCGATGTCCGCCGTTCCGTTGCCGAGAACGCCCTCAAGATCCGCAAGTCGTCGCGCGCCAGGCCCCCCGTGCTCGACATCCTGCCCGGGATAGGCGACCTCGCCGGGCTCGAAGTCGAGCTCGCCGAGCGCGAAGACAAGGACCGTCGTCTGTGGGTCGCGCTCCAGCCCGTGCTGTCCGACTACGACTACATCCTCGTCGACTGCCCACCGTCGCTCGGCACGCTGACGCTCAACGCGCTGCTCGCGGCCAACGGTGTCGTCGCGCCGCTGCAGTGCGAGTACCTGGCGCTCAAGGGCTTCATGCAGCTGATGGAAACCGTGAAGCTCGTGCAAGAGGCGCTCAACCCACGCCTGCGGCGCATCTTCATGGTCATGACCATGTTCAACGCCGGCACCCTGCTCTCCAAGAACGTCGTCGACGACGCCCGCGGGCAGTTTCCGCAGCTCTTCATGCCCACGCTCATCCCCCGCAGCACACGCCTGGGAGAGGCGCCTAGCTACGGCCAGTCCATCCTGCGCTACGAGCCGTCCGGCCGTGCCGCCGAGGCCTACCGCAGCCTGGCCAACGACGTCGACTCCCGCATTCGCCGCGACCTACGGGACAACCGAGTCGGGTAGCCACCGCGGACGCGGCGAGTCCCGGCGGCGGGGAGTCCCTTAGCTCGCCTTCTTGCGCTCGTCGTTCAAGCGCTTCTGCCACGCGTCGAGCGCCGCGGCCAACCGCTTTCGACTCGCCGGATCGCGCCGCCGGCCGCTC
>DASTZM010000308.1:0-4459 GCA_035764305.1 Chloroflexota bacterium
GAACCGGGTCGCTCGACGCCGCCTCGCGGATCCCCTGCACCCGCACGAACAGGTTGTGCGGGATCGGCCGCGAGTTATCCCGCGCGTACGGCGTCCCCTCGATCCGCTCCCCCAGCTCCGGCGCCTTGAACGCCGGAACCAGCGCCTCGGCCAGCAACCGCGTCGTCGTCCGTCCCGCCCCCGCGTACGCGACCAGGAAGTCCCACTCCTGCCCCAGGTAGATGTCCGTCAGGCGGGAGCTGCGCACCGGCCCCACCTTCTCTGGCGCTTCCTGGAGGAAGAACGCCAGGAACCGCGTCAGTCCTCCCTCCGCCAGCTGCTCGTACACCACGTCCGCCGCGCTCAGCCCCAGCTGGGGCCGCGCCAGCGGTGCGTTGTCGATCTTCACCGCCACGATTCGCCGCCGGATCGTCCCCAGGTCGCCCACGTTGCGCCCTGTCAGCGGATTCCACGGCACCGGCGTCGCCGTTGGCTGGGGTGGCGTCGTCGGCGGCGCCGTTGGCAGCCCCACCGTCGGCTGGTTCTGTGTGCCGGCGGGGGTGGTGGGCTTCGCCTCCTGGGCCGACGGGGCGCACGCGCTGAACAGCAGGACGCCGCCGGCGGCGGCCAGCAGCCGGCGGCGGATCACAGGAGCTCTCACGGCTAACTCTACGTAACGGCGCACCGCAAGAAGCGTTCCTTGTCCGCTCGCCGCGCGCCCCATACCGCACCCCGTACCGCTTCCCGGTACCCCGCGTGAAGTGCCCGGTATCCTGCGTCCCTCATACATGGCCAGACTGAGAGTTGCCTTGCTCGGCGCGGGCAGGCTTGGGGCCGCACACGCGCGCACGCTCGCCGGCCTCACCGAGGCGCGGCTCGTCTCCGTCGCCGATCCGCGTCCCGAAGGGCGCCGCCTGGCCGAGACGCTCGACGCCAGGCCCGTCGCCGACCCGATGGACGCCATCGGCGACTCCGGCGTCGACGCCGTTGTCATCGTCACCCCCACCGCCACCCACGCCGAGCTGATCGAGGCCGCCGCGCGCGCCGGCAAGGCCATTTTCTGCGAGAAGCCCATCGCCCTCGACGTCCCCACCACCGAGCGCGCCCTCGCCGTCGTCGCCCAGACCGGCGTGCCGCTCCAGATCGGCTTCCAGCGCCGCTACGACTCGGGCTTCGCCGAGGCCCACCGCCGCATCGCCGCCGGCGAGATCGGCAAGGTCCACATGCTCCGCTCCGTCAGCCACGACCCCTACCCGCCTTCGCGTGAGTACATCCTCGGCTGCGGTGGCCAGTTCGTCGACATGTCCATCCACGACCTCGACATCGCTCGCTTCGTCACCGGGCTCGAGGTCGAGAGCGTCTCCGCCTTCGGCAGCGCCCTCGGTGCCCAGGCGCAGGACTTTTGCGACGCCGGCGACTGGGACACCACGGTCCTCAATCTACGTTTTGTCGGTGGCGGCGTCGGCTCCATCGTCAACTCCCGCCAGTCCGGCTACGGCTACGACATCCACACCGACGTCCTTGGCGACACCGGCGGCCTCAAGGTCGGCTACGAGCGCTTCACCCCCATTACCCGCTACTCCAAGGCCGGCGCCACCCACGACTACGTCCCCTACTTCCCGGAGCGCTTCGCCCAGGCCTACGCCGCCGAGCTCGTCGCGTTCATCCATGCGGTCCAGGAAGGCAAGCCCGTCACTCCCACCGGCCAGGATGGCCTCGCCTCCCTGAAGATCGCCCTCGCCGCCACACAGTCGGCGCGCCAGGGCGGCGTCCCCGTCGCCGTCGCCTAGGCGCCCCCAGCCATGCGGATCGTCGGCAGCGCCGCGTATCTGCAGGATCGCGCCCGGCGCCGCGGTGGGCGCGCCCTCTTCCTCGTCGTCGCCGGTGTCGTCGCCGTCGCCGCCGGCTTCATCGCCGCCCAGGCCCCCGGCGCCACCGTGCTCACCAGCGGGTTCCCCGCCTTCGCCGGCTTCGGCGCCGTCGTCGTCGGCATGCTCCAGGGCAGCGCCGCCCGCCGCGACGCCGACTCGGCCGGCGCCGAAGCCCCCGTCATCGCCCAGCTTCGCGCGCGCCTCTCGGACGACTACCTCTACTTGCGCAACGTCGTCCTCCCCGGCCGCACCACCGCCGCCGACGCCGTCGTGCTCGGCCCGCACGGCGCGCTCGTCCTCGGCATCTATCCCACCCCAGGCAGCTTCACCGTCAAGGGCGACGATTGGTTCACCGGCCGGGGTGACTCCCTCGAGCCGCTCCGCGAGAGCCCCAGCTGGCGCCTCGCCCGCCCGCTGCGCGGGCTCCAGCGTCTCGCCGTCGAAGAGGATCTCACCGGCCTGCCCGTCAACGGCGCCGTCGTCCTCGCGCGCGGTGACCTCGCCGGCGCCGAGAAGCCCTCCGTCGCCGTCGTCCCCGCCTCCAAGATCGCCTCCTACGTCGAATACCTGCGCCCCCAGGACCCTGAGCCGCTGCGTGAGCCCGTGCAGCGCCTCGCCGGCCTGCTCACCCCACTCGCCGCCGGCGGCCCGTCCACCGTCGAATCGCCCACCGGGGACACCGCGGCTGCGTAGTCTGCTCGGCCGGGCCGTCTGGCGCGCGCTCGCGTGGGTGTGGACCCACCCGCTGCTCAAGGACCGTGTGCGCACCACCCTCATGTGGGCGCTCAACGCCAAGTTCGCCGCCGGAACCACCGCCATCATCCGCAACGAGCGAGGCGAGGTGCTCCTCATGGAACACGCCTTTCGCCGCCGCTACCCGTGGGCCCTCCCCGGCGGCTGGATGGAACGCCAGGAGTCGCCCGAAGCCGCCGTGCTGCGCGAGGTCCAGGAGGAGACCGGCCTCCACGTCCGGATCGAGCGCCTGCTTACCGCGCGCACCTTCGCCCTCCCACGGCTTGACGTCGTCTATGTCTGCCGCCCGCTCGATCCCACCGCCGCTGTGCGCGGTTCGTCCGAGACGCCGCGCTGGCGCTGGTGCGCTCCCGGCGACTATCCCCCCGGCGTCGATCCCTACACCGTCGAGTTGATCTCCCTCGCCTCCGCGGACGACTTCGGTCCGCCCGCGTGACCCGCACCCGCCCGCTCGCGGCGGCGCTCGCCGCCGTTGGCCTCCTCGCGCTCGCCGCCGCGTTCTGGGTCTGGTGGCGCGACGCCGGCCCGCCTGCCGCCGCGCTCGATCACCACCTCGGCGGCCCCGTCGTCGCCTTTGACTCGCGCTACTCCGCCTCCCGGATCGAGAGCGGCCCCTTCCGCCGCATCTACGCCCTCCCCGAAGCGCGCCTCCTCCTCGACCTGACCCGCACCGAGCGCGTCCGCCAGGTCACGCTCGGCCGCGACCGCGCCGTCAACGACACCCGCCAGCCCGATCCGGCCGACTGGTCGCTCGATCGTGCCCGTGCTCTCGCCCATCCTTTCCTTCCACCCGACGCGACACGTGTGCGTACCGAGCCGTTTCTGTTCCGCGATGAGCGTGCCGGCGATCGGGAGATCTACCGCAGCCCTGCCCTCGCCCGCGTCTTCCCGCCGGACGTCTATGCCGAGCACGGCGCCCTCGGCCCGCCGGGCCTCTGCGCCGTGACCTACTACCAGACCACCGCCGGCGGCGTCGCCCTCATACTGGTGGGACTCCTGTGACCGACACCCCACCGCGTTGGGCCGTGCTCGCCGGACTCGCCCTCGCCGCCGCCGGTATCGCCCTCTACGTCCTCGGTCGCGGCGGCACCGTCATGCTCTTCGTCGTCGCCCTCCTCTTCGCGGCCTTCGCGGTGCCCATGCTCTCCATGCGCGACCGCCTCGCCGACGACGACGCCGACGACGACTGATCCAAGACGAGCGAGAGACGACCAGTCGGCGCGCACCACGCACCCCGAGCTACCAACCGCTAACCTCCCGCCCACGGAGGTCGCATGCAGCGAGTCGCGTTCATCCTCAAAGTCCGCGCCGAGAAGATCGACGAGTACAAGCGCCGCCACGCCCAGGTCTGGCCCGAGATGCTCCAGGCGCTTCGCGAGACCGGCTGGCACAACTACTCGCTCTTCATGCGCCCCGACGGGCTGCTCTTCGGCTACCTCGAGACGCCCGACTTCGACCGCGCCCGCGCCGAGATGGCCAGGCGCGACGTCAACGCGCGCTGGCAGGCCGAGATGGGCCCCTTCTTCGAGTCCCTCACCGGCCGCCCCGATGAGGCCATGCTCCCGCTAGAAGAGGTCTTCCACCTCGACTAGCGCAGGCCGGCGCTACCCGCGCCGGCCACCCTCGTCGCCCGTGTAATACGCCACCCACACCTCGGTGCCAGTCTGGCCCTCCAGCAGCCCCAGCGTGAAGCTGCCCGGCTTGACGTTGCGCTCGTTCAGCAGCCGCTCCAGTTGCGCGCGCACCGAGCTCTCCCCCCGCTCCTGCAGCACCTCCACGCGCCAGTTCTCGCGCGCGCCCCGCTCGCCCCGCCCACCCCGCGAGCCCCGTCCCTGGCCCTCTTCGCGCGCCTGGCG
>DASTZM010000309.1:0-5607 GCA_035764305.1 Chloroflexota bacterium
GCTGCTCGAAGCGCCGCGTCTCCGGGTGGTTGCGCCAGCCGCGCCCCTTGGGCCCCGGCGGGCGCACGCCCGTCAGCGCATTCCAGATGATGTGCAGTTCCAGGTGCTCGCCCAGCAGGTGCTGGTCGTCCAGCTTCTCTACCGGCAGGTTCCAGATGCGTACGATCAGTCCATGATGCCGCGGGCGGTGACTAGCGTCGCGCGCGGGTGAAGAGCGGCATCAACCCCGGATCGCCGTCCCGCGCCATCTCCTCGCCCCGGCAGAAGGTCAAGACGTTCGTCAGCCGCTGCGAGCCCCTCAGCCGCACCCCGCGCACGTCGGCGAACTCGTATTCCCCTTCCTCCAGCTCGAACACCGCCACGTCCGCCGGCGCTCCGACCCGCAGCGTGCCCAGGCCGTCGGTGCGCCGTAGCGTCTTCGCCGGCTCGACCGTCGCGCGCCGGAGCACCTCCGCCGGCGGCATGCCCAGCGCCAGGAACTTGGAGAGCACGTTCGGCAGGTCCCTCGCCGCACCCTGGATCGCGGCCTGGTGCAGGTCACTGCTGATCGTGTCCGGCGGGAAGCCCTGATCCAGCGCCGCGCGCGCCACGTCGAAGCTGAACCCGCCTGCGCCGTGGCCCACGTCGAAGAGCACGCCGCGCTCGCGTGCGTCCCTGATCTCCGGGCGGATCTTGCCGTTCAGCAGGACCGTCCCGCCGCCCCAGGAATTGGCGCGGAAGCAGTGCGTCACCACGTCCCCCGCGCGGAGCGCCGCCAGGATGCGCGGCACCGTGGGCGGCGGGTCCGCGACGTGCACGACCAGGGGCAGCTCCGTCTGGTCGGCCACCTCGCGCGCCAGCCAGAGCGGGCTGTCGTCGTTGTCTCCCACCGTGCTGCGACCCAGTCTGACCTTCACGCCCGCGATCAAGTCGCGGTGCTCCAGGATCGTCTCGATCGCGAATCCCACGTCGGCGTGGCGCAGATCGATGAACTCTTCGACCACGCGGTAGATGATCCCGGTGGCGCACACGTTCAAGAGCGGCACGATCCGCGTCCGGCTCGCCTCGATCACGTACTTCTTGAAGCCGGGAAACGTCTGCGCCCCCGACGACCCCGCGTCGACCCACGTCGTCACACCGCTTCGACCGGCGACGGCATCCACCCGCAGTCCGTCGTACGTGATCCCCCAGAACCCGTGCGCGTGCAGGTCGATCAGCCCCGGTGTGACCAGCTTCCCGGAGACGTCCACCACGCGCCCGCCATCCTGGGCGCCCACCCCCGCTCCAACGGCCGCGACCAGGCCGTCGCACAGCAGGACGTCCGCCCGCTCGCGCCGCCCTGTCTCCGGCTCGAGCACCTCCCCGCCCCGCAGGAGCACGCCGCTCATCGCCTAGTCGAAGAACCCCGCGTCTTCCTCGCTCAAGTGCTTCTTCGCCGCCGGCACGTCGAAGGTGATCCCCAGCCCGGGCCGGTCCCACACCTCGATGAAACCGTCCTTCACCAGCGGCGTCGGCAGCCCCTGCACGATCTCGTACCACCACTCCTCGCGCGCCTTCGGGTACTCGAACGCGATGTAGTTCTCGGGCAGCGTCGCGCTGACCTGCACCAGCGCCGCCATGCCAATCACGCCGTCCGCCGTCCCGTGCGGCGCGAACAGCAGCCCGTGCAGGTCGGCGTACTCGCACACGAACTTCAGCTCCGCCAGCCCGCCGATGTCGAACGGATCCGGGCCCAGCACCCGCACGGCGTGCTTCTCGATCAGGTCCTTGAAGTTCTGCCGGTGGTAGATCTGCTCCCCGGTGTGGATCGGTGTCGACGTGCTCTGCGTCACCTCGCGGTACACCTCCGCCGCCACGTAAGGCGTGTAGTCACCCGTCAGCATGTCCTCCAGCCACATCAAGTTCAGCGGCTCCAGCGCCTTGCCCAGCCGGATCGCGTCCGGCACCGTCCAGCCCGGGCCGCAGTCCAGCGCCAGGCCCACCTCGTCGCCCAGCACCTCCTTCATCGCCTCCACGCACGCGATGACGTGCTTCAGCCCCTGCTCCGTGTGCAGCCCGCGGTTTCCCTGGAACGAGACGCCGCCCCCCGGCTCGGTCGGCCGCGTCCCCGAGCCCGCGCCCCCCACGCCCCGCCGCCCCGCCCCGCCATGTACGTCCCCGTAGTGGAAGTTCTCAAAGGTGTTCGGCATCTGCGAGTGGAAGCTGATCCCCTGCTTGATGATCGTGAACCCCTCCGGCGCCTCCTTCATCCGCCGCATGTTCTCGGCGTAGTCCTTCGGCGTACCCGCCGTGAACGGGAAGCGCACCGCCCCGTTGTAGACCCGCACCCGGTCGCGGATCTTCCCGCCCAGCAGCTTGTAGATCGGCAGTCCGGCGGCCTTCCCCGCGATGTCCCACAGCGCCACTTCGATCGCGCTCACGCCCGAGCCCCACGGCTTGAACGCCCCCCGCCGCCGGATCTTCAGCATCACCCGCTCGACGTTCGTCGGGTCCTCGCCCGCGATCGCCTGCTTGTAATAGAGCACCTGGTGGCGGTTGTAGGCGCGCCCGTTCTCCAGCCCGCCGTAGCCGTCGATCCCCTCGTCGGTCGTGATTCGCACCACCGGGTTCTGCCCGATGACCGCGAAGCGCAGGTCGGTGATCTTCATTGCCCGACTCCTACTGCAGACCGGCGATCATCATGCGCAGCGGCGCCGACGCGCCGCTCGGCAGTACGTCTCCGTGCGCGACGCACAGCGCCTCCACGTCCAGCGGCGCGATCTTTTCCTTCAGCGACTGGTGGGCTCGCGCCACGTCGCTCGTGTACTGCGGCACCGGCCCCGTCATCTCGCCGCGGTTGATCAGCGAGTCGCCCGTGAAGAGCGCCTTCTTCCCCGGCAAGTAGAAGCACAGGTGCCCGGTCGTGTGCCCCGGCACCTCGATCGCGCGTAGCCCGCCGAGTACCGGCACGACGTCGCCGTCCTTGAGGCGCTTGATCTCCTTCGGCGCGCCCTCTTGCGCCGCGATCGCGGTCGCCTCGTCTTCGTGCGCGTAGACCTCCGCTCCCGTCGCCTTCGCCAGCTCCCCGACCGCGCCCGCGTGGTCGCCGTGCCGGTGGGTCAGGATGATCCGCTTCACCTGGCTCGGCTTCCGACCCGTGCGCTCCAGGTACCCCAGCACCTTCGGCGCCTCGTTCGGCAGCCCCGCGTCGATCAGCGTGATCTCGCCGCCATCGTCCAGCACGTAAATGTGCGCCGGCGACGTGTCGTCGACGTACTCGATCCCCGGTAGTACCTGCGCCATCTAGTTGCTCCTCTCCTCGGGTCCGAAGGTTAGCTGAACGGTAGGATGCCGCCACGCATGGCCACGTCGACGCAGCCCAACTTCCTGTTCTTCCTCCCCGACCAGCACCGCTTTGACTGGGTGCCCTGGAACCCCACCCTTCCCGTGAAAATGCCCACGCTCGCCGAGATCGCATCCCGTGGCGTGCGCTTCACCCGCGCCATCACCCCCTCGCCCCTCTGCTCTCCCGCCCGCGCCTGCCTCGCCCTCGGGCTGCCCTACGAGCGTTGCAGCGTCCCCGACAACGCTCACAACATCCCCCTCGACCAGCCCACCTACTACCGGGCGCTGCGCGACGCCGGCTACCGCGTCGCCGGCGTCGGCAAGTTCGACCTCGGCAAGGGCCTCCACGACTGGGCCATCACCGGCCAGCGTCTCCTGCCCGAGTGGGGCTTCACCGAGGGCATCGACAACGAAGGCAAATTGGACGCCATCTCCAGCTACCAGAACGTCGAGCCCAAGAAGACGCCCAAGGGTCCGTACATGGCCTACCTCAGGGAGCGCGGCCTGGACGAGGTGCACGTCAAGGACTTCCGCGCCCGCCGCAACCGCGGCACCTTCCCCACGCCGCTCCCCGAAGACGCCTACTGCGACAACTGGATCGCGCGCAACGGCGCCCACTTCCTGCGCAGCTTCCCCACCGATCAGCCCTGGCACCTGGTGGTCAACTTCAACGGTCCCCACAGCCCATTCGACGTCACCGAGTCGATGCGCCGCGCCTGGCAGGACGTGCCCTTTCCGCCGCCGGTGGAGAACGAGGATGACCTGGCCCCCGAAGAGCACCGGGCCATCCGCCAGAACTACGCCGCCATGCTGGAGAACATCGACCGGCGCATGGCCGACCTGCTCCAGATCGTCAGAGAGCGCGGCGAGCTCGACCGCACCGTCATCGTCTACTCCAGCGACCACGGTGAGATGCTCGGCGACCACGCCCGCTGGGGCAAGACCGTCCACTACCAGCCCTCCGTCGGTATCCCCTTCGTCGTCTCCGGCTATGGCGTTTCACCCCGCGTCGCGGGCACGGCGAGCGACGCCCTGGTCAGCCTGCACGACGTCACTGCCACCTTCGTCGAGCTTGCCGGCGCTAAGGCCTGGCCCGGCATGGAGAGCCGCTCTGTGACGCCCGTCCTGCGCGGCGAGACGTCCTCGCACCGTGACGTCGCCCGCTCGGCCCTGCTCGACTGGCGCATGGTCTGGGACGGCCGCCACAAGCTCGTCCGCCGCGGCGACGACACGCTCCTCTACGACCTCCAGGAAGACCCGACCGAAGCCCACGACCTCACCGACCAGCGCCCCCAGGAAGTCGCCCGCCTCGAGCCTCTGCTCAGCGCATGAGGGGGTCTAGGGGGCAAGCCCCCTGGCCGAGCCGAAGGCTCGGAACCATTGAGTCGTGCTAGGGGGTCCAGGGGGAGCGCAGCGTCCCCCTGCGAGCGCGGACGGGCACCCCTCGTGACCGGCACAGTAGGATGACCCCGCAATGACCCTTCCCAAGCAGCCCAACATCCTCCTCATCATGGCCGACGAGCTCGTCGCCCGCCTCACCGGCGCCTACGGCCACCCCGTCGTCAAGACTCCCAACCTCGACGCCCTCGTCCGCCACGGCGTCCGCTTCGACGCCGCCTACTCCCCCTCTCCCCTCTGCGCTCCCGCCCGCGCCTGCCTGGTCAGCGGCATGTACACCTCCACCAACCGCGTCTACGACAACGCCGCCTACTTCGCCGCCGACATCCCCTGCGCCGGCCACTACCTCACCAACGCCGGCTACGACACCGTCCTCTCCGGGAAGATGCACTTCGTCGGCGCCGACCAGCTGCACGGCTTCCGGCGCCGCCTGACCACCGACATCTACGCCGAGGAGTTCGGCATGCTGCAGAACCGCGCGCCATGGTCGGTGGCGCGCGACCCCTCGCTCTTCGATCCCGAGAAAGGAAACGGGCGCCACGCCCAGAACTACGTGGGCTCCAACGTGCACGTGGGCCGCTGGCACCACCACCTCTCGTACGACGAGGAGGCGCACTTCCGCGGGCTGGAGTACATCCGCTCTCGCGTGGTCTTCCCAAACGAGCCCTGGTTCCTGTGCGTCTCCTACCACCACCCGCACGAGCCGTTCTGGCCGCCCCAGGACGTGTGGGACCTCTATGAAGGAGAGGAGATCGAGATTCCGCACTATCCCGACGACATGGAGGAGCGCTACTCCATGATGGACCGCTGGCTGAACGCCAATCACGGCATCCGCATGTTCAAGGAGGAGCTGCGCTCGCCGGAAAGCCTGCGCCGCGTACGGCGAGCGTACTACGCACTGGTGAC
>DASTZM010000310.1:0-4562 GCA_035764305.1 Chloroflexota bacterium
ACGTTCTCCAGCGCCCGCTGGATCAGCACCTCGGTCTCGGTGTCCACGTCGCTCGTCGCCTCGTCCAGAATCAGGATCCGCGGGTCCTTCAGAATCGCCCGCGCCAGCGCGATCCGCTGCCGCTGCCCGCGCGAGAGGAGCACCCCACCCTCCCCGACCCACGAGTCGTAGCCCTCGGGCAGGACCGAGATGAATTCGTCGGCGTGCGCCTGCTTCGCGGCCGCCACGATCTCGTCGCGCGTCGCCTCGAGCCGGCCGTAGCGGATGTTGTCGGCGACGGTGGCGCCGAACAGGAAGGTCTCCTGAATGACGATGGCTGTCTGGCGGCGGATCGTCTGCAGCGACAGATCGCGCAGGTCGTGGCCGTCCAGCGTGACGCGGCCCTGGTCGGGGTCGTAGAAGCGCGGGATGAGGTTGACACACGTCGTCTTGCCCGAGCCCGTGTGCCCCACCAGCGCGATCACCTGCCCGGGATCGGCGCGGAAGGAGACGTCGTGCAGGACCGGCTTGCCGGGATCGTAGGCAAATGTGACGTGCTCGAGCGCAACCGCGCCCTCGACGGACCGGAGGTCGACCGCGCCGGGCCTTTCCACAACGTCGGGCTGCTCGTCGACAAACTCGAATATCCGCTCGGCGGCGGAGAGCGCCTGCTGGACCGTGTTGTTGACGCGGATCAGCTCCTCTACCGGCTGATAGAACTGCACGACGTAGCTCACGAAGGCGACGAGCGCGCCGACGGTCAGGTAGCCGTTGACGATCTGCCAGGAGCCGAAGCCGAGGATGGCGGCGGTGCCGAGCGCGGAGATCATCTGAATGGCCGGCGAGGCGACTGCCTGCACGCCGGCGGTCGACATGTTGGCGTCGAGCGTGCCCCGGTTCTCGGTCTGAAAGCGCCGGCGCTGCTCACCCTCCCTCGCGAAGGCGCGCGCGACACGCACGCCCGAGATGTTTTCCTGGAGGACGTTGTTGACCTCTGCGACACGCTCCTGCACCCGGCGGTAGCGCACGCGCAGCTTGTCGCCGCTGATCACCGAGGCGATGTAGAGGAGGGGGACGGTGGCATAGGCGATCAGCGCCAGTTGCCAGTTGAGCATCGCCATGATCGCGGCGAAGCCGAGCATGTTGACTGTCGAGATCGCGGCGCGGATCGTCCCACCGGAGACCGCCTGCTGCAGGACGCCGATGTCGTTGGTGGTGCGAGAGATGATCTCGCCGGTACCCCACTTCTCGAAGAAGCGCAGCGAGAGGCGCTGCATGTGCTCGAAGAGGTCGCGCGCCAGCCGGTAGACGACCTGCTGCGAAATGAGTGCGAGCAGATAGCGCTCGTACAGCGAGAGCAAGTGCCGCGCAGCCTGCATGAAGACCAGCAACACGCCGACCCACAGTAGCTCAGTGACGTTGCGGGTGGGGATAGTGTGGTCGATGACGTGCTTGAAGCCCCACGGCATGACCATGTGCATGCCCGATGTGACCAGGATGCACGCGATCATGAGCAGGAACTGCAGCTTGTAGCCGGCCAGTACGGTGCCCAGGCGGCGCAACGTGATCCAGGGGGAGACTCTGAAGGTCGGCTTGTCTCTGAGAGATAGGCGCGTGCCGCCGTAGCGCGAGCGGCCCGAGCCGCTCAAGCCCATGGTGCTGGAGCCGCCGCTCATGGACATCAGGACGACGCTCCGACCAGCTCGGGACTGCCTTCCTTCTGGAGGGCAAACTGGATCTCGTGCAAGTGTTGGTAGAGCGGACTGGAGTGGAGCAGCTCGGCGTGGGTGCCGCGGGCAGTAACGCGGCCTGACTCCATGACCAGGATGTGGTGGGCGCGCTGAACCGTGGAGAGGCGGTGGGCGATGACGATGGTGGTGCGTCCCTGCATGAGGCTGTCGAGCGCCTGGCGGATGAGGTAATCGGTCTTGTTGTCCACCGACGACGTCGCCTCGTCCAGAATTAGGATCCGCGGGTCCACCAGGATGGCGCGCGCGATCGCGATCCGCTGGCGCTGGCCGCCCGAGAGGCGCACGCCGCGCTCGCCGGTCATCGTGTCGTATCCATGCTCGAGCTCGGAGATGAAGTCGTGCGCGTTCGCGGCGCGCGCGGCGTCTTCGATCTGCTCCTGCGTCGCGTCGGGCTTGCCGTAGGAGATGTTCTCGCGGATGGTCATGTTGAACAGGAAGGTCTCCTGCATCACCATCCCGATCTGCGACCGGAGGGACTCCAGAGACACGTCGCGCACGTCGTGCCCGTCGATGCGTACCGCGCCACTCGAGACGTCGTAGAAGCGCGGGATGAGGTTGATGAGCGTCGTCTTGCCCGATCCGGACGGCCCTACCAGCGCCAGCGTCTGCCCCGGCTGGGCGACGAACGAGATTCCGTGCAGGAGCGGCGGGCTCTTGCCGTAGGCGAACGAGACGTTCTCGAACTCGATCTTCCCGTCGAGTCGCGGCAGCACCACCGCGTTGGGCTTCTCGGCGACCTCGAACGGCGCGTCGATGATCTCGAAGATGCGCTCGCCGGCGGCGGTGGCCTGCTGCGCCATCTGGTTGATGAACGTCATCCACCGTACCGGCGACCACATAGCCAGCACGTACGAATAGAAGGCGGCAAGCGATCCGACGGTAATCGCGCCATCCATCACGCGCCAGGCGCCGAATACGATGATGATGATCGCCGAGAGGTAGGTCGCGAACTCCTGCCCCGCCCCGGCGATGTTGCGGTTCATGGAGGTCTTCATGCGGCCCTGGCGGATGGACCAGTTGACCTGGTTGAAGCGGTCGGCCTCGTAGGACTCGCGATCGAACGCTTTCACCAACTTGATGCCGGTGACGTTCTCCTGGAGCACGACGTTGAGCTGCGCCTGCTGGCGCGAGAGGACCCGGTACAGGTCCATGACGTGGGCCATGCGATTCTGGAAGTAGACGACGATCGGCGTCACGGTCATGGAGACGAGCGTGAGCTGCCAGTCCAGGTAGAGCATGATCGCCAGGTTGATGCCCAGCGTGATGAAGGTGTTGACCAAGCGGCTGATCCCCTGCGTCAAGTAGGACTGCACCTGCTGGACGTCGTTGGTGACGCGCGACATGAGCTGGCCGGTCTGGTTCGCGTCGTAGAAGCTCATGCTCTGGCTCTGCAGGTGGTCGTACAGCTTCGCCCGCAGGTCATAGACGACGCGCTGGCCGATCCACTGGTCCAGGTACAGCTGGCCGGCGTTGAGCAGGTTGGTGGCGAGCTGGACGCCGAGCATGGCGCCGATGTAGAGGGCCGCCAACGCGAGGTCGCGGTGACTGAGCGCGTTGTCGATGATGAGCTTCACGAACCAGGCCGGTCCGAGCCGGAAGCCGCTGAGCGCGAGGGTGAGGGTGAGCGAGGCGGCGGTGCCCCACCAGTAGGGGCGGATGAAGGTGAGCAGGCGCCAGAGGGGGCTCAAGCGGACGCGGCGCTCCTCATACGACGAACACTCGGAGTGTAGCGACTACCCTGACGCGCGCGTCAGGGTTTGGGCCGCTCGAGCCCACTGCCGGGGTCGGATGCCAAGGGTCAGGGAACTGCTGGTCAGGACCAGCGCGTGTTCGTGGAGCGCCAGGTGCGGGGTCGGGCGCGGTCGCCGGGCGAGGCCGGGACCGCAGCTTGGGGCGGGAGAGGCACGACCTGCGGCGCCGCGTTTTCAGGCGCGCGGACCACGCTCGGCCCGCTCGGGGCAACCGCCGGGGCACTCCGGCCCGTCGGAGAGACGGTCTGCGAGCCGCCGGGGGTGTGGAAGGACGGCGCCCCGCTGACGTCGCGGAGGTCATGGCCGCGGATGACCGAGTTGTCCGGCACGACGATGATGTCGCCGCCGACGTTCATCTCCGAGTCGGCACGAACGTAGTCGACCATCGGATCGTCGTGGTCGCGCCGCGCGCCGAAGAGCGAGGCCAGGCCGCCGCGCGCCTCGCGGGCCGAGAAGGCGTACCCCACAATGCGGCCCGTTTCCTCGTCAAACAGGATGTCGTCCAGGGACCCAAGGCGCGTGCCGCTCTTTGTGACGAAGTTCCGCCCGGCTAAGCCCGAGGCGCGTGTCGCCAGCTCGAGGCCCGTCGCTTCGGAGACGTGTCTCACCATCACGGCGTCTTCGCCGATGGCGTGGACTGCGGCGGCCGGAACTAGCACGTGCTCGTTGCCGGTGAGCAGATTGCCGCCCTGAGACACAGAGAGTCCGGTGATGGTGCGGCGGTCGATGTCGAGAAAGATCTCGTCGATGACGCCCAGCTTGGCGGCGCTGTCTACGTCGATCACCGCCATGCCGTGGAGCTCACTGGTCCGGATCACGTTGTGGCCTCCTTAGACAAAGGACTCTCGGGACGTGACCGCAATCCGTGTGCCAGGGCGCTACTCGCCCAGGCGCAGCGACACGGGGCCGAGCAGTCCAGAGGGGCGGAGAGCGCCCTCGTAGGCGTTGGCGGCGGAGTTGGTGACGTGGATCGCGAGGGTGTTCTCACCCGCACAAAGGAGCGTGGGATCGAGTGACACGCGGTACGGTGCCCACATGGCAGACCCGGCCGCCTGGCCGTTGACGAAGACTTCGGCGGCGT
>DASTZM010000311.1:0-2657 GCA_035764305.1 Chloroflexota bacterium
GCTCGCCGCCCTGACCCTGCGTCGCTGCCTAGCCGCTCAGCGCGCTGTCGACCCACTTGAGCGACGCCAGAATCCTGATCGCGACGGCCAGAAAGAGCATGCCGCAAGCGAGGCCCAGATCGATCGAGCCGGCACTTGCGGGCGGAACCGGAAACGACGCCAGATTCAGCACGAGCAGGCCGCCCCCCAGCAGCAGCGCGGCCGCCGCCCAGATCCGGCCGAAGCGCGGATGGCCGGCCATGACCAGGCCGAGCAGCACCGTCGCCACCGAGAGGTAGATGTCCCACGACACGTCCATGCCCAGCTGCACCATGTTCACACCGGCATATGCCAGCCCCAGACCCTCTCGCGCGCCGGCCGGAATCGTCAGGTGGATGGCGCTCTGCACCACGACCATCAGGTTCACCAGCGTCCCGGCGATGATCCCGTAGAGCGTGGCCGCCTGCAGCGCCACCGTGTTCCGATGCAGCCAGAAGAAGTGGTACATGCCGCCGTAGGCGACCGCGAGCAGCGGACCAAAGGCCATCCCGAGGTACACGTTCACCGCTCCGAGGAACGGGACCTCTACGGACGCGGTGGTGTACGCAAGGCCGGCCACGATTCCCGCGGTGGCGCCGTAGATGATCCAGCTCCGGGTGAGCTGCCGGTCGTCGCTGAGCGCATTGCTCATCAGTTTCCCCTCCTTCGCGATCCAGCCTAGTCCGATCGCGATCCCCACGCACCGCCCACGCAGCCGGTCTGGAGACGCCACGCGGCCAGGTACCGCCCTCGCCACGTGGCGCCGCCGTACCGGCCGGGTAGCCGGTGGCGCGCAGCCAAGACCCGACTACGCTGAGACTTGCAGGGAGCGAAACCATGCAGTTGGTTGCCGAACACCCCCCACCGCCGGCTCCGCGGCCCACGCCCGTGGCGACCGGTCGCCCGAGCGCTCCGGCGCAGCTCACTGTCACGCGCCTCTCCAAGCAGTATCGGCGTGACGTCTGGGGTCTGCGCGAGGTCGATCTCGAAGTCGGCCCCGGCGTAATCGGCCTGCTCGGTCCTAACGGCGCGGGCAAATCCACCCTCATGCGCCTGCTTGCCACCATCGCCAAGCCAACCGACGGCTCGATCCTCTGGAACGGCACCGATATCGTCCGCTCTCCGGACACGTTGCGCGCCGTGCTTGGCTACCTGCCGCAGGACTTTGGCGTCTACCCCCGTCTCACCGCGATTGAGTTTCTCGAGTACATCGCCGCCATCAAGGGCATCGCCGGCCGTCCCGCCCGCCGCCGCATCGACGAGTTGCTCACCATCGTCAATCTCACCGGCGCCGCCCGGCGCCCGCTCGGCAGCTACTCCGGTGGAATGAAACAGCGTGTCGGCATCGCCCAGGCCCTGCTCAACGACCCACGGCTGCTTATCGTGGACGAGCCCACCGCCGGCCTCGATCCCGAAGAGCGTGTGCGCTTCCGCGCCCTGCTGTCCGGTCTCGCCCGTGATCGGATCATCTTCCTCTCGACGCACATCGTGTCGGACGTGGAGGCGGCCGCCACCGACATCGTCGTCCTCCACAAGGGTCGCAAGGTCCTGAACGCAACGCCCGAGAAGCTTCTGCGCTTAGTGGCCGGTCGAGTCTGGCAGTGGGTGGTCCCCAGCGAGGCGCTCCCCGCGCTCAAGAAGACGCACCTGATCACCGGCGCCGTCCGCCGGCCCGATGGCGTCCACGTGCGCGTGGTGAGCGACGCCGCTCCCGCCGCTGAGGCCGGCCCGATCCCGCCCTGTCTCGAGGATGCCTATCTCTCTCTCGTCGCCGGCGCTGGCGCTGGCGGTGGCGCTGGCACGGGCACTGGCACGGGCCAATGAGCCGCGCCAGCCAGCTGCACGCCCTCTACCACCTGGCACGCGCCGATTTCCTCGAGCGCACGCGCCGCCTCAGCTTCCTGGTCGTGCTCGCGGCGGTGGTCTGGCTCGGCTACGCCACCACCACCGGCATGCTGACGCTGCGCGTGCCCCCCATCTACATCGGCGAGCCCAATTCGCCCTGGATCGGCGCGCTCATGACCGTCACCGCCACACTCTTCTTGGGCTGGTTTGGCTTCTATCTCGTCAAGGGCTCGGTCAGCCGCGACTACCAGACCGGCGTCGGGCAGGTCATCGCCGCCACGCCACTGAGTCGACCTCTCTACGCTGCTGGCAAGTGGCTCAGCAACCTCGCCGTCCTCGGCGCCACGCTGCTCATCCTCGCGGCCGCCGGCGTTGCCATGGCCCTCGCCGTCGTTGGCGCGCCCGTCGATGTTCCTGCGCTGATCGGTCCGCTCCTCCTCCTCGCGCTGCCCTGCCTCGCGCTCGTCTCGGCGCTCGCCGTCTTCTTTGACGCCGTCCCCCCGCTGCGCGGCGGTTTCGGCAACGTCGCCTATCTGTTTCTCTTCGCACTGCTGCTGATTCCAGCCATCGAAAGTCGCACCTACCAGCCGCTGTGGGACGTCGCCGGCATCCGCCTGATCGGCGACGGCATCCAGAGCGCCGCCCGGGCGGCGCATCCCGAAAGCAGCGGTGGCTTCGCCGTGACGCTCGGAACCCCCGCGGCCGGCCCCACGTGGCGCTTCGTGTACGACGGCATTGCGTGGAGTCCGGCCATCCTCGGGTCGCGCCTCTTCTTCGTGCTGTTGGCGTTTGGC
>DASTZM010000312.1:0-2656 GCA_035764305.1 Chloroflexota bacterium
GCACGTGGTGCCGGTGTGCTTCGCCGAGGTGGCGGGGAGGGTCTACGTGCCGGTCGACGCCAAGCCGAAGCGCGGCGACCCGCGCCGGCTGGCGCGGCTGCGGAACCTGCGCGCGAACCCCGCGGCGGCGCTGCTGGTCGACGCGTACGACGAGGACTGGACGCGGCTGCGCTGGGTGCTGGTGCGGGCCCGCGCGCGCATCCTGGAGGAAGGCGAGGAGCGCGCGATGGCGCTGGCGGCGCTGGAGGGACGCTATCCGCAGTACGCGGCGATGCGCCTGACTGCGCTAGGGCTGCCGGTGATCGCGCTGGATCCCGTCTCGGTCAGTCGCTGGGCGGCGTCGGGCCCGGTGGGCTGAGCCGACTGAGTGCGTCCACGCGGAGGCAATTGAAGTGAGCGACCGATCTGACAGGTTCACTCCCGAGGCGACGCAGGTGCTGGCGCTCGCGCAGGAGGAGGCCCAGCGCTTCAACCACAACTACATCGGTACCGAGCACCTCCTCCTCGGCCTGGTCAGACAGGAAAAGAGCGTCGCGTCGCGCGTGCTCGCGGCGCTCTCCGTGGACCTCGCACGCGTGCGCCAGGCGGTGCACTACATCATCGGCCGCGGCGACCGCATGGTCATAGGTGATATCTCGCTCACTCCGCGCGCCAAGAAAGTCGTCGCGCTCGCCGTCGAGCAGGCGCGCGAGCTGGGCCACGAGCAGATCGGAACGGAGCACCTGCTGCTCGGGATGGTGGCAGAGGGAGAAGGGATCGCCGCGGGCGTGCTGTTAAGCATGGGCGCGACCCCAGAAGCCGTCCGCATGCAGGTCCTGCGCGAGTTGAACGGCGAGGCGGCCGGTCAGCCCACCGGCACGGTGGCTCAGCCGGCCGTTGGCTCCGATGACTCCGGTGGGCGCCAACCCCCGTCAGAACCACCGTCAGAACCACCGCCCGGTCGAGCGCGCCCGCTAACCGGCCCGGAGCTGCGCCGCTTCCTGGAACAGCCGCTCGTCGCGAGCCTGGGATGCATCGACGAGAGCGGCATGCCGTACGTCGTCCCCACCTGGTTCGAGTACGACGGCGAGACCTTCTGGCTCGTGCCGCGCGCCAGATCGCTGTGGGCGCGCTACCTCAAGCACAACCCGCGCGTCTGCCTCTCGATCGACCAGCGCACCGGCCCCAGCGCCCGGGCGCAGGTGTTCGGGCGCGCCGAGATCGTCGAGGAGCCTAACGTGGGCGGCGCGTGGGTCCCCATCGCCACGCGGATGGCGGCGCGCTACCTGGGCGAACGGGACGGACCGGCCTACCTGACCCCCACGCTCGACCGGCCGCGCTGGCTGATCCGCGTCCGCCCGGAGCGCATCACCACCTGGGCCGGCGGCGGCTGGCACCGGCGCTACGTGGAGGGATAGCCTGGAGGCCCATGCGCTCGTACTCCCCCATCGCACGCCTCGGTGAAGGTATCGCCACCGGCGTCGTGGCGACAGAGGAGCAGGAGCCGCGCCGGTGGGCCATGGTGCGAGGCGTGGCGCAGCGCGTGGGCACGCCGTCCCCCAAGAACATCCTGCTCGGCCTGGAGCCGAACTTCTACGCCGCCGAGCAGGCGAAGGAGCTGCTCGGCCCCGTCGACGAGCGCAGCATGGCCGAGAAGCGCCGCATGATCGTCAACCACGAGGCGATCGAAGGCTCTGCAAGAAAAAAGCGGTGATCGGCCGATCTGGCCGGCGGCGTAGGGGTGTACCCGATAGCACCGGACAGACCCTGTCAGACCGGGGACACCCCCAGCGCGGCGGCGATCACCAGCTGCAGGTCGGGAAGGCGGTCGGCCATGCCCACCAGGGCCATGCTCCCAACCACCAGGCTGAGCGCCGCGCTGCCGCCTGCCACGGCCGCGAAGACCGGTCTGGTACGGCGCGACGAAGCAAACCCGAGTGACGCCAGCACCGCCACACCGATGTTCGACAGGAGCAGGCCGCCGACGAACGCGAGCAGCATGCCCGTTCCCAGCCCCTGGGTAGCGGCGCCGCCCACCGCGGCGATCAGCAGGATCTGTGTGCCCGTCTCCGCGCCGATGCCGTGGATCACGCCGGTGCCAAAGGCCGTGCCCGGCCCATAGCCGTCCAGACGGTGGGCGTGCGCTCCGGACGTCGCGCCGTCGTGGCGGTGGCCGTGAAGCAGCCATGCCGCATGCCCCCACGCACGGCGCAGCCCGGAGAAGAGCAGCATCCAGCGACTCTGCAGTCGCGCGGGCTCCCCGGATCGCCAGGCACGGCCGAGTGACAGAAGCACGCACAGTCCGAGGAAGACGAGCGTGGCGCCGACGGCGCGCTCCATCAGTGGATCAAGCCACACCGGCAGCAGCGCGCCGAACCGCAGCGCGGCCAGGCCGAGCACGATGACGACCAGCGCGTGGCCGGCGGAGTAGAGGAACGCGAGTGCCACCGGGTGCCGCGCGGCGCCGCGCTTCATCGCGGCGGTCCCGGCGATGTCCGAGATCGCCGCGATGTGGTCCCAGTCAATGCCGTGACGCAGGCCGAGGGCGAAGGCGGTGCCCAGCAGCGCCGCGCCGGCGCCGAGGCCAAGTCCGGCACCAAGCTCGGGGCCAAGCCCGCGCGAGAGGCCACCGGCGATCTCAGCGCGGATGGATACGATCGCGGTGGATGCCATCGCC
>DASTZM010000313.1:0-9866 GCA_035764305.1 Chloroflexota bacterium
CTCGGCGACCACGAGATCTCGCTGCGCGTCGGCACCGCCGAGGCGTGCGCGCTCTACGACGCCGTGCTCGACGAGTCGCTCGCCCGCTGGCGCTCCGCCCTCGCCGTCAACGCCCACCCCGGCAACTTCGCGCGCTACGCCCGCGACTGGGCGCAGCATCTGACCCGCACCACCGCCGCCAAGGGCGTACCTATCTGGAACGCCGAGCGCTGGTTGGAGTTCGTCGACGCGCGCGACTCGGTCCGACTCGAGTTACCCACCGGCGGTGATCGCCGCTGGCGCTTCGACGCGGCGCTCCCTTCCGACGCTGATCTCACGCTCCTCATCCCCGAGCGTCACGACGGCGCCCGGCTCACGTCCGCCACCGGCACCCCCACCTTCGAGATCCACGGCTGGCGCTACCGCGCCGTCTCACCCGACGGCCTCGACGCCACCTACGCCCCGCCGCGCTGAAACACGCCGCCCGTGTACACGCACCTCGGCGACGCGAAGCTCACCAACGGCGAGACGCTGGGCTGCGGCGTCGTCACCGGACCTGACGCCGAATGGGCGCCTCGAATCCGTCCCTACCTGGCGCACAAGCAGCCCAAGTGGCGCGCGCACATCGACGTCGCGCTCGACCGCCCGCTCGACGCACTCGAGACCCGCTTCTACGTCGGCACGCTCGCCGGCGCCCCCACCAGGATCGTCACGCTGGTGATGGTCGCCGGTGCAGCCCGCCCCGCCGGCCGTGTCGGACTGCTCGGCTATGTCTTCACCGCGCCCGAGCAGCGCGGCAAGGGCGCCTACTCCGCCCTCATGACCCACCAGATGGACGACTGCCGCCGCGCCGGCTTCGTCATCCTCACCCTCACCACCGCCCGCGACTCGACCGCCTGGCGCATCTACCAGCGCTTCGGCTTCGTCCCAGACCACCCGGAGACCTCGGGCCGCATGCGCTGGCTGGCCGACCCCGACGCCGAAGTGCGCTGGTTCGCCCCCACGCCGATCACCCTGCACCCCATGGCCTGGGACGACTGGCCCGCGCTGAACCTGACCGCCACGCGCGTCCCCGCGCCCGACGAAGACGAAGAGCCGCCGCGCTCCTGGCTGTTCCACCTGCCCAGCCACAACACCGCCGAAGGCACCTTCTCGGACGTACTCCCCGAGTGGGCGGCGCTCATCAAGAAGCGCCCCCGCGAGCGCGCCTCCTACGCCGCGACGCTCCGTTCGGAGACCGGCGCCGTCGCCGGCTGGCTCGCGGCCGCGCCCGACCGGCTGACCATGAGCGCAGCGCAGCAGGTCGATCTCTACCTGCACCCCGCGTTCGTCGATCGGGGCGGACCGCTGCTCATTCCGGCGCTCTCACAGCTGCCAGGACCGCTCACCGCCTACGTCACCCGCCCGGACGGCTACCGCGCCCGCGTCCTCCGCTCTGCCGGCTTCTCGGACGCGGGCATGCTCGACGGCTGGCTCGGCGATCATCCGCTCCTCGCCCTCAAACGGGCTTAGAATAGGAACCCGCCATGGCAACGACACAGCGCGCCCGGACCACCAGCCGCACCAACGGGAAAAACGGGAAGAACGGTCACCTGACCATTCCTCCCGTCATCAAGGGCGACAACGTCATCCTCAGCACCGCCGAATACCAGGTGGTCGGCACGCGCCCCATTCGCCACGATGGCGTCGACAAGGTCACCGGCCGCGCCATCTACGGCGCCGACGTGCGCCTTCCCGGCCTGCTCCACGGCAAGATCCTGCGCAGCCCCTATGCGCACGCCGTCATCAAGCGCGTCGACGTCTCCAAGGCCGAGGCGCATCCCGGCGTGCGCGCCGTCGTCACCGCCGCCGACCTCCCCGCCGCCGCCGACCGCATCCAGGACCTCGGCGAAGGCGCGATCAACCTCCGCTACCTCAAAGACAACATCCTCGCCACCACCAAGGCCCTCTACAAGGGCCACGCCATCGCCGCCGTCGCCGCCACCAGCGTGCACGTCGCCGAAGAGGCGCTCAAGCTGATCGAGGTCGAGTACGAGGTCCTTCCCGCCGTCACCGACGTGATGGAGGCGATGCAGCCCGGCGCACCGCTCCTCCACCGCGAGCTGCGCACCACCTCGCTCGGCCAGACCGGGACCGAGCCCTCCAACATTTCGCGCCACTTCCGCCACGAGAAGGGCAACGTCGAAGAAGGTTTTGCACGGGCCGACGTCGTCGTCGAGCGCGAGTTCCGCACCGCCACCGTCCACCAGGGCTACATCGAGCCCCAGGTCGCCACTGCCCAGTACAACCCCGATGGCCAGTTCGTCATCTGGTGCTCCACCCAGGGCGCCTTCGGCGCGCGCGAGCAGACTTCGCGCATCCTCGGCCACCCCATCGGCCAGATCAAGGTCATCCCCACCGAGATCGGCGGCGGCTTCGGCGGCAAGAACCCCGTCTACCTCCAGCCCGTGGCCTGCCTCCTGGCGCGCAAGGCCGGCAAGCCCGTCAAGCTGATCATGACCCGAGCCGAGGTCCTCCAGGGCTCCGGCCCCGCCCCCGCGTCCTGGACCCGCGTCAAGGTCGGCGCCAGGAAGGACGGCACGCTGACTGCCGTGGAAGCCGACATTCGTTTCGAGTCGGGCGCCTACCCGGGCTCCTCCATCGGCGCCGCGACCCAGTGCGCCTTCGCCTGCTACGACGTCCCCCACGGCCGCGTCGACGGCTACGACGTCGTCGTCAACAAGCCCAAGTCCGCCGCCTACCGCGCGCCTGGCTCTCCTCAGGCGGCCTTCGCCGTCGAGCAGGTGATCGACGAGCTGGCACTCCGTCTGAAGATGGACCCCATCGACCTGCGCCTGAAGAACGCCTCCAAGGAAGGCACGCGCAAGATCGACGGACCCGCCTTCGGCAAGATCGGCCTCGTCCAGGTGCTCGAGGCGACCAAGAACCACGCGCACTACCGCTCGCGCCTGCCCAAGGTCGGCCCCCACGGCGGCAAGACCGGCCGCGGCGTCGCCGTCGGCTACTGGCACAACGGCGCCGGCGAGTCGTCCTGCACGCTCAGCGTCAACCCCGACGGCCGCGTCAGCATGGTCGAGGGCTCGGTCGACATCGGCGGCTCGCGCGCCTCCATTGCGATGCAGGCCGCCGAGGTGCTGTGCCTCGACGCGCACGACATCAAGCCCCACGTCGGCGACACCGATTCCATCGGGTACACCGGCAACACCGGCGGCTCGCGCACCACCTTCGCCACCGGCTGGGCCGCCATCGAGGCGGCCAACGACGTGCTGCGCCAGATGAAGGCCCGCGCCGCCAAGATCTGGCAGGTCGAGCCCGAGACCGTTACGTTCGAGAAGGGGACGTTCTCGACCGGCAAGGGCAAGGACGCCAAGCAGATGACCTTCAAGGAGCTCGCCGGCCGCCTCCCCGGCACCGGGGGGACGATCATCGGACGCGCCAACGTCCAGCCTCCCGGACGCGGTAACGCCTTCGCCACCACCATCGTCGACGTCGAGGTGGACCCCGACACCGGCAAGACCCATGTGCTGCGCGCCACCATCGTCCAGGATGCGGGCAAGGCAATTCACCCCTCTTACGTCGAAGGCCAGATGCAGGGCGGCGTCGTGCAGGGCATCGGCTGGGCGCTCAACGAGGAATACGTCATGAACCAGCGGGGCGAGATGGTCAACGCCTCGCTCCTCGACTACCGCATGCCCACCATCTACGACCTCCCGATGGTCGACACGGTGGTGGTCGAGGTGCCGAACCCCGGGCATCCCTACGGCGTGCGCGGCGTCGGAGAGGTGTGCATCGTCCCGCCCGTCCCGGCGGTGGCCAACGCCGTCTACCGCGCCGCTGGCGCGCGCATGACCCAGGCGCCGATCTCGCCCGCGCGCATCCTGCAGACGATGGGCGTGATCTAGCGGACTAGCTGAGCGCCAGCTCCCACAGCAACAGCGACAGCGGCGCCAGCTCCACCAGCGTGACCACGCCGAAGCGGCGCCACAGCCGCCCTTCGGCCACGCCGGCGCGGTACGCCGTCTCGGACCACGCCACCAGCGCCAGCCAGGCCAGTCCGGCGGCGATGGTCACCGAGTGGCTGACCCACGCCAGCCCCCACTTGTCGAAGGCCAGGGCGACGTACGCCCACTCCGTGAAGCGGCGCAGCACGATGACGTCGACTATGCCGAGCGCCATCGTGACCAGCCAGAGCGCGTAGCAGACGACGTACGTCGCCGCCCGCAGCGCGGCGCCTACTCCGGCACCCCGACCAGATCGAGCTCTTCCGCCCGGTGGCACGCCACCAGGTGGCTAGAGCCGTTTTGGCTCACTTCGCGCAGCGGCGGCACCGCCGTCTTGCACAGATCCACCGCGTAGCGGCAGCGTGGATGGAAGTGGCAGCCCGGCGGCGGGTTGGTCACGTCCGCCACCTCGCCCGAGAGGTAGATCCGCTGCTTGCGCTTGGTCGGGTCCTTCGTCGGCACCGCCGAGAGCAGCGCCTCCGTGTACGGGTGCTGCGGGTCCAGGAACAGCGAGTCGGCGTTCCCGAACTCCACGATCCGCCCGGCGTACATGACCACGATCCGCCGGCTGACGTGCTGCACCACCGAGAGATCGTGCGCCACGAAGATGTAGGTCAGCCCGAACTGCTCCTGCAGGTCCTGGAGCAGGTTCAGCGTCTGCGCCTGGATCGAAACGTCCAGCGCCGACACCGGCTCGTCGCACACCACCAGCTGCGGGCGCAGCGCCAGCGCGCGCGCGATGCCGATCCGCTGGCGCTGCCCGCCGCTGAAGGCGTGCGGGTAGCGCACCATGTAGTCGGGCGGCAGACCGACGAAGCGCATCAGCTCCGCCACGCGCTCGTCGATCTCCTTGCCTTTCGCCACGTTGTTGACCAGCAGCGGCTCGCCGATGATCTCGCGCAGCGTCATCCGCGGGTTCAGCGACGAGTACGGATCCTGAAAGATCATCTGCACGTTGCGCCTCACCTGGCGCAGCTTGCCCGAGTCCAGCGCGGCGACGTTGACCCAGCCCAGCCCGGCGTCTCGGAAGTTGATCTCCCCCGACGTCGGCAGGTAGCCCCGCATGATCAGCCGGGCCGTCGTCGTCTTCCCGCACCCCGACTCGCCCACCAGCCCCAGCGTCTCGCCTTCCTTGACGTTGAAGGAGACGCCGTCCACCGCCCGTACGTACCCCACCACCTTGCCCCAGAAGCCCTTCTTGATCGGGAAGAACTTGCTCAGGTCGTTCACCACTAGCAAGTCGTCCGGCTGCGGCTGGGCCGCGTCCACCACCTTCACCTGCGGCGCCGCCGGCGGGTCCATGACCGTGGCCATCACGCCAGCTCCTCGGCCCGGCTGCAGCGCACCCAGTGGTTCGGCGTCACCTCGCGCCACTCCGGCGCGTCGCACGCCGTGCCCGCCAGGTAGTACGGGCAGCGTGTGTGGAACGCGCACCCCTTGGGGATCGAGAACGGGTCCGGCACCATGCCTTTGATCGACTCCAGCCGCTCCGCCGTCTTGCGCCCGAGCTTGGGCATCGACTTGAGCAGTGCCTTGGTGTAGGGATGCAGCGGATTGTGGAACAGCTCCGCCACCGGCGCCTGCTCCACCTGCCGCCCCAGGTACATCACCACCACCTCGTCTGCCATCTCCGCCACCACCCCCAGGTTGTGCGTGATGATCTGGATCGCCATCCCCAGGTCGTTCTGCAGCGCCCGCAGCAGGTCCAGGATCACCGCCTCGGTTGTCACGTCCAACGCCGTCGTCGGCTCGTCCGCGATCAGAATGGCCGGCCGGCACGCCAGCGCGATGCCGATCACCGCGCGCTGCCGCATCCCGCCCGAGAGCTGGTGCGGGTAGCGCGTCAGCACCTCGTCGGCGCGCGGCAAGCCAACGCGACGCAGCGTGTCGATCGCGATCGCGCGCGCCTGCTCGTCCCCCACCTTCTGGTGGAGCTTGATCACCTCGGTGATGTGCTTGCCGATGGTGTGCACCGGCGAGAGCGCGCTCATCGGCTCCTGGTAGATGTAGGCGATCTCGTTGCCCCGGATCGCGCGGATCTCTTTGCCCGTCGGGTCGAGCGACGTCAGGTCGACCGTCTCACGGGCTCCGTTGCCGCGATCCCGGTGGAGCAGGATCTCCCCACCCACGATCTTCCCTGGCCGGGGTACGATGCGCAGCACCGACTGCGCCGTCACGCTCTTGCCGCAACCGCTCTCTCCTACCACGCCCAGCGTGCGCCCGTGATAGAGCCGGTAGCTCACGCCGTCCACCGCGGGCACGTTCCCCTCGCGCAGCGAGAAGTGGGTCTTGAGATCCTTGACCTCCAGCACCACGGGCGTGTTGAGCGGGCGCGGCCCGCCCGGCGCTTCGCCGACGTGCGCCGGCGCGTCTATCGTCAAGGTCATCTGTGGCTAACTCGGGGGCGTACTCGGCCAGCTACCGCGCGTAGGGATCGGCCGCGTCGCGCAGGCCGTCGCCCATGAAGTTGAACGCCAGGCTGATCACCACCACCGGCAGGCACGCCGCCATCAGCCACGGGAAGAGGGACACCGTCTGGATGTTCTGTGCCTCCTGCAGAAGCACGCCCCAGCTGATCACCGGCGGGCGGAGACCCAGTCCCAGGAAGGAGAGCGACGTCTCCGCGATGACCATGCTGGGCAGCGCAAGTGTGATCGAGGCGATCAGGTGGCTCGTGAACGCCGGGACCATGTGGCGGAAGATGATCCGCCGCTCGGAGCAGTTGGTGAAGCGCGCCGCCAGGATGAAGTCCTCCTCGCGCAGCGCCAGGAACCGCCCGCGCACCACGCGCGCCAGCCCCGTCCACCCAAAGATGGACAGGATCACCGTGATCGCGAAGTACACCGCCTCGGGCGGCCACTTGGACGGCATCGCGGCCGCCAGCGCCAGCCACAGCGGGATCGTCGGCAGCGACCGGATGAACTCGATCACGCGCTGGATCGCGTTGTCCACCGCGCCGCCGTAGTAGCCCGAGATGCCCCCAAAGATGATCCCCAGGATCAGGCTGATCGCCACCCCCACCAGGCCGATCGTCAGCGAGATGCGCGTCCCGTACAGCAGACGCGACAGCATGTCGCGCCCGAGCCGGTCGGTGCCCATCAGATAGAAGGGCGCGTCCACCGTCGAGCTGATCCCGCCCAGCGTGCTCGCGGTCACGCCGGTGGCCCCTACAGCGCCGGTAGTCCCCGTCGCCCCCGTCGCCGCCGTGGTCGGCTGCGGCGCGGGCGTCCGCACCGCGGTGGGAGCCACCGTCGGCGCGCTCTGGGAGCTGAAGCCACCGATACTGCCGATACCCGTCGACGTCCCCGGCGCGCTCGAGCCACTGCTCGGCGCGGCCGTCGGCGCCACCGACGGACCGCCAAAGCCGCCGATGCTCCCGATTCCCGTCGCGCCAGTGCCACCCGTCACCGTGGTCGGTGCGGGCGCGGTCGTCGACGGCACAGGGGTAGGCATCGCTGCGAGCGACGCCGCCGCGTATTCCTTGCTCAGTCCGATCAGATGAATATCCATCTTGATCAGGCCCCACAGCTTGTAGGGATCGCCCTTCACGAAGAAGCTGATCGGCGTCCAGCGCGTCTTGTCCACCTGGTAGGTGATGCGCAGCGTCTCCGGGTTACGCGTGCTCTTCAGCCCATGCACGCCCGGACGGAGCGAGAACTGTCCTTTCTCGTTGAAGAACGTGATCCCCTGCGGGGGCACGTAGCGGTATGTGTTGGAGATCTTGTTCGGGTCCATCGGCGCCAGGAACTCGCAGAACAGCGCCGCCAGGTAGAACCCCGCCACCACGAAGGTGCTCACCACCGCCAGCTTGTGGCGCGTGAAGCGCCAATACATCAGCTGCCACTGGGACGCGACGACCGATTTCGATGCGCCGCGCTGGTCCAGCTCGAGGTCCGGTCCGGGCTGCACCGGCTGCGCCGCGGGCAGCGGCGCGGTGACCGTCGCCATCTAGCGACTCCCCCCTTCGAAGCGGATCCGCGGATCGAGCCACGCCAGCATCAGGTCGGAGATCAGGGTGCCGATCACGGTCAGCGTGCTCAGCAGCAGGATGAACGCCCCCGCCAGGTACATGTCCTGGGAGAACAGCGCACGCAGCAGCAGCTGCCCCGCCGTCGGCAGGCTCAGCACCACCGACAGAATGACCGCGCCGTTGACCAGCCCCGGCAGTGCGTAGCCCGCCGTGCTCACGAACGGGTTGAGCGCCACCCGCACCGGGTACTCCAGGATCATCTTGCGCTCCTCGATCCCGCGCGACCGCGCCGCCGTGACGTACGGCTTGTGCAGCTCGTCCAGCGTGTTGGCGCGCATCACCCGGATCAGCCCCGCCGTCCCCTCCAGCCCCAGGATCAGCGCCGGAATCCACATGTGGCGCAGCAGGTCCATCACCTTCCCCATGCTCCACGGCGCGTTCTTGTACTGGTCGCTGAACAGCCCGGCCACGTCCTGCCCGAAGTTGGCGAACGCCACCCACATCACCGCCAGCGCCAGCATGAAGCCCGGTATCCCGACACCGATGAAGCCCAGCGTCGTGAAGAGGTAATCCCCAATCGAGTACTGGCGCGTCGCCGAATAGATCCCGATCGGGATCGCCAGCGCCCACGTGAAGATCAGCGTGAACCCCGTCAGGATCAGCGTCAGACCCATGCGATCCCAGATCAGCTGGGAGACCGGCAACCGCCACTCGAGCGACAGCCCGAAGTCGCCCCGCAGCAGGATCCCCGTGATCCACTTCCAGTACTGGATGTAGACCGGCTGGTTGAGGCCGTACGCCTCCTCCATGCGCTTGATCATGTCGCCCGAGATCTGCTCGCCCATCGCCGCCAGGTTGGCGGCGTAGGACGTCAGAAAGTCCCCTGGCGGCAGCTGAATCAGGATGAACGAGACGATGGAGATGATGAACAGCGTGGGGATAGTCAGCAGCACACGCCGGATGACGTAGAGCAGCATATTCGAGACTCCGTGGGCCACCCGCCCCGTCGGATCGGAGACGGGAGGCCCACCCTTGAGGACTTGCTAACCGACTAGCCGATGGAGAACTGCTGCGGGTTGATCAGACCGTAGTCCCGCAGTGTGTCGTCCGCGATGAACCCGCCCTGGAAGTTCCGGATGGTGTTCTTGACGATCGCCGGCGCCACCAGCTCGCCCACGACGCCGATCACGTTCGGCGCCGCCTTGTGGATGTCGAGCGCGGCCTGGAACAGCGCGTTGCGCTTGGCCTCGTCGGGCTCCACCTGGGTCAAGTCCCACAGCTCCCACACGCGGCGGATGAAGTGGTCGGCCGGCGGCTCCTCCTTCTTGTACGGGGAGTTGGCGTACCAGTGGCCGTAGGTCGGCGCCCACGGGCCGTCGTCGATCTGCCCCGTCCACCGGCCCGGGTCGGCTTTGATGACCGACAGGCGGTCGAAGCCCCAATACCCCATCTCGACGTCGCCGTCGTGCACGTGCTGCTCGTAGAGCGAGCGCTCCACGAAGCGCATGGTCGCCTTGACGCCGATCGCCTCCCAGTAGCGCCGCACGAACTCGTGCTGGTCGTTCCCCGCGTTGCCCGGCTCAGTCGTGTGCTCGACCACGAACTCGAATGGCCGGCCATCGGGCAGACGGCGCACGCCGTCCGGTCCACGCGTCAGGCCCTCCCCGTCCAGCAGCAGCTCGGCCAGCTGCGGGTTGTACTCCGTCCACTTCTGCTCGTGCTCGGCGTCATACTCCGGCGAGCCCGCCACCGGCGACGCCTGACGCGCCTTGCCCAGCCCGTTCCAGACGATCTGGTTGATCTCCTCACGGTTGATGGCAACGTTCAGCGCCTGGCGCACGTTCGGGTTGGCCCACACGCTCCGCAGCACGGGATCGGGCGTGTTCTGGTTCGGGAAGTACGCGTTCGTGCTCGCC
>DASTZM010000314.1:0-4629 GCA_035764305.1 Chloroflexota bacterium
GCTGCCGCGCCAGCGGCGGTGTGTGGCGCACCTTCATGTCGACCCGCTTGATCTCCTCCGGCAGCTCGATCCCCCGCGCGCGCAGCGCGCCCGCGGCGTCTTCCCTGCAAGCCTTCCGCACTTCCTGGTCGGTCTCCACGCACAGCTCGATGAACGCCGGCGAAGCAAGCACGCGCTGCACCGCTCGCAGTCCCTGGAGCAGCTCAGAATCGGTCGCCATCAGTCAATCGCACCCCCTATCGGGAAGTATCACCTCCCCGAGCGCCGCCGTCCCACCCACCACCGTCCGACGGCACGCCCGCCAGCGCCCCAGTCGCGCTAGGGCGCGATCCGCAGCTCGTACCCCTCGCCCCGCACCGTGATGAGGTAGACCGGTCGCTTCGGCTGCACCTCCAGCTTGCGGCGCAGGTTGCTGATGTGCACCTCCACCGCGTTTCCCGCGCCGTCGCACACCGCGTCGCCGTCCCACAGGCGCCGCCGCAGCTCGTCCCGCGTCCACACCGCTCCCGGCTTCGTCAGCATGGCGTACAGCAGCCTCACCTCGGCCGGCGTCAGCGCGATCGGGCCCCGCTCGCGCACCCGCACCGACCGCTCCACCAGGTTGAGACGGAACTCCCCGGCCCGCAGCACCGTCCCCGTCGGCTGTCCCTCGCTGCGCCGCGCGCGGCGCAGCAGCGCGTTGACGCGCTCCACCAGCTCGCTGGGGTCGAACGGCTTCGGCAGGTAGTCGTCCGCCCCGGCGCGCAGACCCACCACCCGGTCGGCCGGGTCGCCCCGGCTGGAGACGATCAGGATCGGGAGCGCCGCACCGCGCCGCAGCTGGCGGCACAGGTCGATGCCCGTCTGGCCCGGTAGCTGCGCGTCCAGCACCAGGAGATCCGGCGCGGCGCTATCCAGCTCCCGCAGCGTGCTCAGCGCGCACTCGGACGTGCGCACCCGGTGGCCACCCTGCGTCTCCAGGACAAACTGGGCCAGCATGCGGTGCGAAGCGTTGTCTTCCGCCAGCAGGATCTCCGCCACGCAGACCTCCAGTCTTTCTTAAGGGATGCTCAGAATGCGCCCGCCGCGCGGCCGCCGCCTGTCGGTTCGCTCAGAATGCACGCCCCGCCGGCGCGCAACCCCTTGCGGCCGGCGCCATGCCCGTGGACACTCGACCGGACGGCGCCGCCTCGCGTGCGGCCCGATACACCCGGCACGCCCGATACACAACAAGAAGGAAGAGACACCGGCATGAAGTGGGAAACCAAGCACCTCCGCACCAAGCTCATGAGCATGATGTTCGTCGTCTGCACCGTCGGCGCGATGGTCCTCTCCGCAATCGCCGAGGCGACCTGGGAGTAGGCGCAGCCAGCCCTCACCGCGCTCCCGGGGCCGCGTCGCGTCGCCCCGGCCAGCACACGCAGCGCCAACCCGCCCCGGTCGCCCGACCGGGGCGTTCCGCGTCCGCGCATCCGCCCGCGCGCCCGCAGGGTAATACCGCGCCGCGCACGTTTCGGCTAGCGGCACCCCCATTTGTCGTCAAGTGCGGGACACTCTGCCCGCGCCGCTCGCCGGAGACCGCCGGCCGCGCCAACCCCGCGTGGACAGCTATTCCCGTACCGCCCGCACGTACATCGTCGCCGCCTGGTGCGTCGGCAGCGCCGTGCTGCTCGTCTCCCTCTTCCGCCTATCTGCTACCGGGACTCACCTCCTCACCGCGCTCCTCTTCGCCGCGCTCGCCGCGCTCGCCGATCTGAAGCGCCTGCGCCTGCGCGGCGCCAGCTACTCCGTCGCCACCGCCACCAACTTCGCCTGCGCCATCCTGCTCGGCGGCGACGCCGCCGTCTCCGCCGCGGCCGTGGGCGCCCTCGCCGGCGATCTCGGCACGCGCAAGCCGCTCCACCGCAGCCTGTTCAACACCGCCGCCGTCGGGCTCTCCGTCGCCGTTGGGAGCGCGGCCATGGCCGCGCTACGTCTCCCCGCCACCGCGCCGTCCCCCGCCGACCTGCCCGCCTTCGCCGCGTACGCCCTCGTCCACGCGCTGATCAACCAGGCGCTCGTCTGCACCGTCATCGCGCTGACCACGCGCACCCCCATCCGCCGCGTCGTCGCGGCCAACTTCAGCGGCATGCTCCTGCCCATCGTCGCCCTCTACCCGCTCGGCGTGCTCATGGCCGTCGTGTACGCCTCCTTCGGCCAGTGGGTCGGGCTGCTGCTGCTCGTCGTCCCCGTCATCGCAGCCTACGGGTCACTGGACAAGGCCCGCCGCCTGCGCGCCGCCAACGTCGAGCTCGAAGCCGCGGCTCGCCGCAGCGCCGCGCTCTACGACGAGCTCCGCGCCGCCCACGCCCAGCTGACCACCTCCAAGGACGAAGTGCTCGACATCAACCGCCGCCTGCGGCAGGCGCTCGCCGACCTCCAGGCCGCCCAGGAGCAGGTCGTCGGACAGGAGCGCCTCCGCGCCCTCGGGCAGATGGCCAGCGGCGTCGCCCACGACTTCAACAACGCCCTCTCCCCCGTCGTCGGGTTCTCCGAGCTCCTCCTCCTCGAGCGCGAGTCCTGGAAGGACGAGGCCTTCCTCGCCGAGCACCTCCAGCTGATCAACACCGCCGCGCGCGACGCCGCCAGCGTCGTCCGCCAGATGCGCGAGTTCTACCGCCCCCGCGAGGAGGACGAGCTGCTCCTGCCCGTCGACCTGAACGCGATCGTCCGCCAGGCCATCGAGATCACCCAGGCCAGATGGAAGGACCAGCCCCTCGCGCGCGGGCTCACCATCACCGCGTCGGCCGAGCTCGCCGCCGTGCCGCCCGTGCTGGCCGACCAGGCCGCCCTGCGCGAGGTGCTCATCAATCTGATCTTCAACGCCGTGGACGCCATGCCCGACGGGGGCGCGCTCACCCTGCGCACCCGCGCCGCCGGTGGCGCCGCCGTGCTGGAAGTTGCGGACACCGGCACCGGCATGACCGAGGACGTGCGCCGGCGCTGCCTCGACCCGTTCTTCACCACCAAAGGCACCCGCGGCACCGGCATGGGCCTCTCCATGGTCCACGGCATCGTCGGCCGGCACGGCGGGACACTCGAGATCGAGACCGCGGTCGGGCGCGGGACCACCATGCGCATCACGCTGCCCGCGGCGCCGGTCGATGACGGTCAGGCAGCCCTGCCAGGGAGCGGCGCGCTGATCGGCGCCGAGCTCGCCCCGCCCGCGGCCGGTGGACCCGCCGGCGCGCCGCCCAGTCCCGCGCTCCGCATCCTGGTCGTGGACGACCAGGCCGCCGTGCGCGACGTGCTCGAGTCCTACATCGCCAGCTGCGGGCACGTCGCCGAGACCGCGCCCGACGCGCACGAGGGGCTCCGCCTCCTCGAGACCAGCAAGTTCGACGTCCTCGTGACCGACCAGGCGATGCCCGGCATGAGCGGCGATGCGTTCGCCGCCGCCGTCCGGCGCACGCACCCCAGACTGCCCATCATGATGCTGACCGGCTTTGCCGACCAGATCCGCGCGAACGACGGTCCCTCGCCGGACGTTGACCTGCTGCTCGCCAAGCCCATCCTCCACCGCGACTTCCGGATGGCCATCGAGGCGTTGGCGTGCCGATCCTCCTGACCGCCCTCGCGTCGGTGGGGATCGCGTGGCTGCGCGGCGCGCCCCCCACCATGCTGGCCGGCGTCAGGCTGCGCTGGAAGCTCCTCCCGGCCCTCGCCTTCCTCGTCCAGCTCGTCGTCTTCGTCCGCCTGCCGGACGCTTTCTCCGCCGTCGCGCCGTCCCTCCACCTCACCACGCTCGCGCTGCTGGTCATCTTCCTCGCCGCAAACGTGCGCTACCGCGGCCTGCTCGTGGTCGGCGTCGGACTGCTCTTGAACGTCGCCGTGATCGCGGCCAACGGCGGCTACATGCCCGTCCGCCCCACCGATCTCGCCCGCGCCGGCTTCCCCGCCGTCGCGGCGCGCCTCGCGCAGGGGCAGACCTACCAGAAGTCGGTCGCGCTCGACGACTCGACTCGCTTCCCCTATCTCGCCGACGTACTGCCTCTCCCCCTGCCAGGCCCCGACCGCCTGCTCAGCCTCGGCGACGTGTTCGTCGCCGCCGGCACGTTCCTCTTCCTCCAGGAAGCCCTCACGCCGGTCCGCCGCCGCCTCCCACAGGTCCCGCCCCACGCTGTGCCCTGATAGCCCACGACCCCAGGCCAGTGACGACGCCAGCAACTGGGTCATTGTGCCCGCGTGACGGAGAAGGCCGGCATGCGCGGCGCGCAGACCGTCCGCGACACCGACTCCCTAGTCGGGACCGCGCGGCCCGGGCTCCGTGCACCACACCGTGCTCCCGTGGGTGCGCCACCTGGGGACATGTGGGTGCTAGCATCGCCGAGGTCGTGGAACGAGACGCGCCTTCGGACGCGCAGGACGCGCACCACGCGCACAGCGCCCGCATCGTCGTGATCAACGACGACCGCCCGTTCCTCGATCTCATGGAGGAGCTGCTGCAGGAGCAGGAGCGCTACGACGTCGAGACGCGCCGCGAGTGGGACGGTGCCTACGAGTACGTCAAGGAGCACCGCCCGGATCTGGTCATCCTGGATATCCGCATCGGGGGTGAGGAGCGGGGCTGGCAAATCCTCCAGATGCTCACGCTCGACCCTGAGACGCTTC
>DASTZM010000315.1:0-5138 GCA_035764305.1 Chloroflexota bacterium
GCCCTCCGGCGGGGCTTGCGCGGCGCCCGGGCCGGCGGCGCTAGGTGCATCTGGCGCTTCGGCGCTCTCGGCGGCCTCCTCCAGCACCTCGGCGGGCGGCGTCTTGGGGAGCCAGAACCAGACGGTGGTGCCGCGCCCCGGTCCGGCGCTCTCCGCGCCGATCTTGCCGCCGTGCTGCTCGACAATGCCGCGGCTGATGTAGAGACCCAGCCCCATGCCGGGCAGGTCCTGGGCGTTGGTGGCGCGCCCGAAGGGCTCGAAGATGGCGCGCTCCTCGCCGGGCGGCAGGCCGATGCCCTGGTCCCGCACCTCGACCCGCACACCACCTGCCTCCTCCCCCACCGAGACGTGGACGGTGCTGCCGCGCGGGCTGTACTTGGCGGCGTTGGAGACGAGATTGACGAGCACCTGCTCGATGCGGTGGGAATCGGCGGTGATGGTGGGGACGGCCGGGCCGATCTTGGTGCCGAAGCGTCGCCCGTCGGCGAGGTGGGCGACGTGCCGGTTGAGCACGTCGCGCACGAGCTTGCCCGGATCGACCTCGGCGAGCTGGAGCGTGAGCCGGCCGGTGCGCAGGCGCGAGACGTCGAGCAGATCCTGCATGAGGAAGCTGAGGCGGTCGGCGGCGGCGTTGATGTTCTCCAGCGTGTCCTTGAGTCGTGCGTCGTCCATGAGGCCGCGCGCCTGGGCGCGCATGACCATCTGCGCAAGCCCCTTGATCGTCGTCACGGGCGTGCGCAGCTCGTGGCTGGCGATAGAGATGAAGCGGTCGCGGGCTTCGGTCGCCTCCTCGGCCTGGGAGCGCGCGGCGCGCTCGGCGGCGAAGGCGCGCGCGCTCTCGAGCGCGATGTCGGCGCGGCGGCGGAGCTCTTCGAGCAGCAGGTTGTCGTCCTCGCCCGCCTCGCGCGCGCGGGCGAGATGGCGGTCGACGGCCTCGGTCACGGCGTGGAGGTCGGGCTGCGCGGCGGCGAAGTCGCGCGTCGCGTCGGCCAGAAGGCGCGCGCGCAGGTCTTCGCGCCGGCGCTCGGTGACGTCGTAGCGCACGCCGACGAGGTGCGCGGGCTTGCCGTCGGGTCCGGGCATGACGCGCCCGCTACTGGTGACCCAGCGCACCGCGCCATCGGGGCGGACGATGCGGTATTCGGCCTGGTATTCGCCTTCGCCGTTGTGGCGTGCGGCTTCGTCCACGGTGCGATCGAGGGTGGCGCGCAGCGCGGCGCGGTCATCCGGGTGGACCATGTCCAGCAGCGCCTCGAGCGTGCCGGGGAAGGCGCCGGGAGCGAGGCCATGGATGGCCTCGAGCGACTCGGACCACGTCACGCGATCGGTCTTGAGATCCCAGGCCCACGCGCCCATCTGCCCGGCCTGGAGGGCCAGGCGCAACTGGGCGTCGGCGGCGCCGGCGGCGGACTGGGCACGACGCTGCTCGGTGACGTCGCGGAAGATGAGGACGACCCCGCTGACGCGGCCCTGGGCCGTTCGGACAGGCGCGGCGCTGTCCTCGATCAGCCGCTCGACGCCGTCCTTGGCAAGCAGCGCGGTGTGGTTGGCGAGGGTGACGGTCTTACCGTCCTTCAGCACTCGCTGGACGGGGTTCTCCACGGGGGCGCGGGTGCGCTCGTGGACAACTTTGAAGACTTCTTCGAGCGGGCGTCCCTCGGCGGCGTCGCTCTTCCAGCCGGTGAGCTGCTCGGCGACGGGGTTGAGGAAGGTGACGCGGCCGTCGTCGTCGGTGACGACGACGCCGTCGCCGATGCCGGCAAGGGTGATGCGGAAGCGCTCGCCGCGCTCGGCGGCCTGGAGGGCGGCGTCGGCGGCGCGGCGCTGGGCGGCGCGAGCGGAGCCCATCAGCCAGGAGATGCCGCCGCCGAGCACGAAGAAGAGGAAGGTCTCGACGAGCTCGGTAGGGGCGAGGGTGAGCTCGCCGGTGGGGGGCGTAAAGAAGTAGTTGCCGGCGAGAGCGCCGAGCGCGGCCGCGACCAGCCCGGGCCCGAAGCCGCCGTACCAGGAGGCGATGGCGACAGCGGGATAAAAAAGGAAGAAGGCGTTGCGCCCGGAGATGGGGAGCACGAGCCGGAGGGCGGTGGCGAGCCCGACGACGGCGATGGCGACGGTGTAGCCGAGGTGCGGGGCGGGAGGCCGACTGAGACCGGGCGTGGGTGGTTCCTTGATGGGGCCCGTCGGGCGCGGCGCGGCGGGTGAGGTCTGCGGTGCGCGCGTCCCGGCGGGACTGCGTGGTGCGGCCGGCGTGGTCTGCCCCATCCCTGCGCGGGCACTGTAGCCGGTAACCGTCCGGGAGCGCAGGCCGCGGGATAGACGGCGGGACAGACGGGGGCGGGCGGTACGGCGTTTATCCCTTCCCGGATGCCGAGAGCCGGGCGATGCCTTTGCAGGCGATGCCGGGGTCGGTGACGAACACGTGGACGCCGGGGGCGCCGAGGCGCCGCAGGCGCTCGACGAGCGAGAGGAAGAGGTCGAGGGCACGCTCTTCCGCTTCGGGATCGTGAAGCGAGGTGAGCGCGCTCAGGGTGCCGGGGGGCACGGTGACGCGGTACTTGTCTGCAGTGCGGCGGGCGGCGGCGCGGGAGCGCAAGATGCGGGTGCCGGGGACGATGGGCCCATCCAGCCGGGCACGCTCGCACGCGTCGAGGAAGCGTCCGTAGAAGTCGGCGTCGAAGACCATCTGCGTCATGGCGAATTCGGCGCCGGCGTCGATCTTCTGCTTGAAGAAGTCGATGCGCTCATGCGGGTCGGGGTGCTCGGGGTAGACGGCGCAGCCGATGCAGAACTCGGTGGGGGCCTGCGCTTCCGGCGCCGGGCCGCCGGGGCGGGACAAGTATTCCCCGCTGTTGAGGCGGCGGATCTGGTCGATCAGCTGGTGGGCGTAGGCGTAGCCGCCGGGGCGCGGGCGCCAGTCGGGTTGGCCGTCGGGCGGGTCGCCGCGCAGGGCGAGGATGTTGCGGATGCCGAAGTAGTGGTGGTCGACGAGCTGGTTCTCGACCTCTTCGGGGAGGAGGTCACGGCAGGTGAAGTGGGCAATGCAGGGAACGCCGAAGTGCTCCTTGACCAGCTGGGCGATGGGGAGGCTGCCGCCGCGGAGGCTGCCGCCGGCGCCTTTGGTGACGGCGAGGAAGTGCGCGCCGGACTGGATCAGGCGGGCGATGGTATCCAGGACGGTGGTCTGTTCGGCGCCGTTGCGGGGCGGGATGACCTCGGCGGAGAGGGTGAAGCGCCCGCGGGCGAGGACCTGGGTGAGGGTGCGGTCTGGGCGAAAGAGGGTGCGGCGGGTAAGCGAGTCGTGGGGCGAGTCGGCCAGGGGGCTTGCGACCGCCGCGTGGGCTGGCTCGGGGACGGCCGGGAGTGGCGGCGGGGTGAACGACTCTGCGTAGCGGGCGAGGGCAAGCTGGCGGGCGCCGTGGCTCTGACCGCGGAGGCCGAGCTTGGCGTAGACGTTGCGCAGATGGAACTTGACGGTGCGCGGCTCGACGATAAGGCGGGCCGCGATGTCGGCGACGGGGAGGCCGTCGGCGCGCAGCGCGGCGACCTCGCGCTCGCGCTCGGTGAGGCGGATCTCGACCATGGGCAGAACGACCTCTCTACGCTAACGGATGGTGCAAGTGGTGGCACCTGACCTTATGGCCAGTCACCAGGGGGCGCGTGGATGAGAGCGCTCTCATACGGCTCCAATGAAGCTCTCAGGCGCGCGGCCTAGAGTGGTCCGCGATGAAGACGACACGGACGGAGCACGGGTGGAGCGCGGCGCTTGGGCTGGGGGTAGCGACGGCAGGCGCGGCGGCGGTGGTGGCGCTGTCACTGGCGCTGAGGCCGGGCGTGGCGCTGGCGCATGACCTGAGCAGCGGCGCTCACAATCCGACGGGAGCGGACGCGGGGGGGACAGTACTGCTGGCGAGTGGGGCTATCTCCGTGCCGGAGCACAACGTGGGGAACGTGGACCTGACGGCACTGCCGCTGGGCAACAACAAGGTGGGCTCGACGGCGGCGAGGGGATCGGTGTACCTGTGCAGCCAGGTGGTGCCGCAGACGTCGCCGGCGGACGGCGGTCTGCCGTGGATCAATGGGACGACGTACGACCTGACGAAGAAGCTGGCGGTGAAGGGTGACGTCTCCTGGCCGGCGGCGACGTTCTCCGCAACGGTGAGCGGTGATAAGCGGGTGCTGGCGGGCAACGACCTGCCGGTAGGGCACACGACTGGGGTGTATCCGGCGGCGTCGGACGACCCGACGAGCGCGTACCGGCCGACGCCGGCGCAGATTGCGGTGAGCACGTACCGGTTTGAGCTGCCGGCGACGCCGAGCGTGAATGCCAAGGCGTCCTGCGTGGGCGGCGAGGTGGGGGTGGCGGTGTCCGGGGTGGCGCTGTACAACGCGCTGGACGCGGAGAATCGGGACGCGGTGGGGGAGGAGGTGCAGGACCGCTGCTCTGGCCATCCGAACGGGTTCGGGTACCACTACCACAGCGTCTCGGACTGCCTGCCGGACACGGACGAGGGGCACTCGGCGCTGATGGCGTACGCGTTCGACGGGTTCGGGATCTACGGACATCGGGGCGAGGACGGGCAGGTGATGACGAACAACCTGCTGGACGAGTGCCACGGGCACACGCACGAGATCGAGTGGGACGGGCAGCGGGTGGTGATGTTCCACTACCACGCGACGTGGGAGTACCCGTACACGGTGGGGTGCTTCCGTGGCGTGTCTTCGGTGCGGAGCCCGGCGTTCTCCTCGACGGGGGCGAGCGGGCAGGGAGGCACGCCGCTGGGCGGGCAGCGGACGGGCCAGACGGGCGGGCAGACGCCGGGGCAGCAGAGTGGCCAGACGGGCCAGAGTGGCCAGACGGGCGGGATGCCGGGCGGGCAAGGCGCGCCGCAGGCGGCTATGCCGGGCGGGCAAGGCGCGCCGGGTGGCGGTGTGGGGGGCGCTGGCGGTCCGCCACCGGGCGGCGGGCAGATGCCCGGGGGACCACCGCCGCCTCGCTGACGCGCCCGCGCGGCGGCTGACGGATCAGGCGGCGCCGGAGACGAACTCCCGCATGATGCGATGGTAGATCTCAGCGCAGCGATCGACCTGGGAGAGCTCGACCCACTCGTCGGCGGTGTGGGCCTGGGCGATGTCTCCGG
>DASTZM010000316.1:0-3207 GCA_035764305.1 Chloroflexota bacterium
CGCTCGACAAGCGTCTCGGTCTCCGGCCGCGGGATCAGCACACGTCGATCCACCCGCAGATCGAGCCCGTAGAACTCCTTCCGTCCCACGATGTACGCCACCGGCTCGCCGCGCTCGCGGCGCTCGATGGCGGAGCGAGACGCCGCCACCTCGTCCGCCGTCAGTTCGCGCTCGGGGTGCGCCAGGAGCGTCGCGCGGTCAACTCCGAGTACGAAGCCAAGCAGGAGCTCCGCGTCGAGCGCAGGGGTGGCAGTTCCACCCTCACTGCCGCTCGCCGCAGCGCGCAGCCGTCCGCGTGCGTGAGCCAGTACGTCGCTAAGCGGTGGCACCCGCCGCGGCCAGCTTCTCCGCCTGATCGGTCTCGTTCAGCGCCTGGATGATCGGCTCGATCGCGCCGTCCAGGATCCCGGGCAGGTTGTGCACCGTCAGCCCGATTCGGTGGTCGGTCAGCCGGTCCTGCGGGAAGTTGTACGTGCGGATCTTCTCGCTGCGGTCTCCCGTGCGCACCTGCAGCTTCCGCGCCTCCCCCGCCTCTTCCTCGCGCTTGCTCAGCTCCAAGTCCATCAGGCGGGAGCGCAGTACCGCCATCGCCTTTTCCTTGTTCTTGAGCTGGGAGCGGTCGTCCTGGCACGTCACCACCAGTCCGGTCGGCTTGTGCGTCAGCCGCACCGCTGAGTCGGTCCGGTTGACACCCTGCCCGCCGTGGCCGCCCGCGCGGTAGACGTCCACCTGGATGTCGTTCGGGTCGATCACCAGGTCGTACTCCTCCGCTTCGGGCATCACGATCACGGTGGCGGTAGACGTGTGGATGCGCCCCTGTGCTTCCGTGGCGGGGACGCGCTGCACGCGGTGCACGCCGCTCTCGAACTTGAGCTTGCTGTAGGCGCCCTGCCCGCGCACCTGGAAGATGACTTCCTTGTAGCCCCCGATCCCGATCTCGTTGGAGCTGAGGATCTCCACCTTCCAGCGGTTGCGCTCGGCGTAGCGCGCGTACATGCGGAACAGGTCGGCCGCGAACAGCGCCGCCTCGTCCCCGCCCGCGCCCGCGCGCACCTCGACGATCACGTCCTTCTCGTCGTTGGGGTCCTTCGGCAGCAGCGCCACGCGCAGGCTGTCACGCAGCTCTTGCTCGCGCGCCTCCAGCGAGCGCGCCTCCTCGCGCGCCAGCTCGGCCAGGTCGGCGTCGCGGTTGTCAGCCAGGAGCGCGCGCGCGCCCTCCAGCTCCTCCAGCACCTTCTTCAGCTCGCGGTACAGACCCACCACCTCCTCGATCGACCGCTGCTCGCGCGTCAGCTGCACGTAGCGCTGCTGGTCCGCGGTCGTCTCCGGGTCGGAGAGCTGCTCGTTCAGCGCGTCGTAGCGCGCTTCAATCTGCGCCAGTTTGTCTAACACGGTCGACTTCCAAGACTCTCTCTAGGGCGGCGATGGCCACCTGTACCTGCGCCTCGTCGGGCTCACGCGTCGTGAGCGACTGCAGCGCCAATCCGGGGACCAGCAATGCGCGTACCGCGGGCACGTGCTGCGTCCGCGCCGAGAAGCGGATCACCTCGTATGCCACCGCCGCGATCACCGGCACGAACGCGATCCGCGTCGCCACCCGGATCGGCAGCGACGGCCGCCCGAGCAGCGCGAAGAAGAAGATCGACAGCACGACGACGTACAGCAGGAACGCCGTCCCGCAGCGCGGGTGCGCCACGCTGTAGCGACTCACCCGCTCGGGCACCAGCGGCTCCCCCGCCTCGTACGCGTTGATCGTCTTGTGCTCCGCGCCGTGGTACGCGAAGACCCGCCGCACGTCGCGCAGCCGGCCGATCAGCCAGACGTAGCCGAAGAACAGCCCGATGCGGATCAGCCCCTCCACCGCCACGCTCGCCGCCGCGTTCGGCAGTAGGTGATCCACGATCCGCGTCAGCAGCAGCGGCGAGACGAAGAACAGGCCGATCCCGAAGACGAGGGCCAGCGCCATCGTGCCCCACATCATTCCGCCCTGGAACGCGTCTCTGGCGGCGGACTGCGTCTGCTGCTCGACGGTCTGTGACTTCTCGTCCTCTTCTTCCATGGCCACATTCGCCGAGAAGACAAGCGCCTTCATTCCCAGCCCAAGTGTGTCCCAGAGCATGAGCACGCCGCGGATGAACGGCTTCTTGGCCCACGCGCTGCGGTGCACGCGCGAGCGGAGCGGCTCGGAGTGCACCACCACCTCCCCGCTCGGGTGCCGGACGGCGACCGCCATCGACTGGCGCCCGCGCATCATGACGCCCTCGATCACGGCCTGGCCCCCGTAGTGGAAGGGGTCGGACGCGACGGGTGGCGTGACTGGCGATGCTGCGGACATAGAAAAAGGCAGGGCCATGAGGCCCTGCCCATCGTAAGGTGCGGTTGAGCGGCGCTACTTGGCGCGCGAGCCGCCGAACCGCCGGTGGAAGCGCTCCACCTGTCCTGCGGTGTCCACGATGCGCTGCTGCCCCGTGTAGAACGGGTGGCAGTTCGAGCAGATCTCGACCCGCAGCTGCGGCTTGGTGGACCCCGTCATCCAGGTATTTCCACACGCACACGCGACCACGGCGTTCGGATAGTAGTTGGGATGAGTCTCCGGCTTCATGGGTTAGTTCCTTGTACCTTCCGATTCTATCAGCGTCCGCACCTCCTCCAGCGTTGGGATCCCCGTGCGCCCCCCCAATGCCCGGCACTTGAGCGCCGCCGTCGCCGCCGCCATCTCCAGCGCCTCACGCACTTCCCGACCCAGGGCGCGCGCGAACAGGAAAGCGCCGTGGAACACGTCTCCCGCGCCCGTCGTGTCGACCATGTGCGGTACCGGGAACGCCCGGACGTGGTACTCGCCCTCCTCTGACGCGCACCAGGATCCGTGCTCGCCCTCTGTCACGACCACCACCCGCGGCCCATGCGACCGGAGCCGGCCCGCGACCTCCAGCAGCCTCTCGCCCTCGAGCGCCGGCACCTGTTCCGCACCGGGGTGCACCGCCGCCGGATGTGACGTCGAGCCGCCCGGCTCCCCGGCGAACAGCGCCGCCGCGCGACCCTCCCCATGTCCATCGACGTGCGCCGCGAATTCGCTGGCGAAGAAGCGCGACACGATCAGGTAGTCCACCACCGGAAGGAGCGGCCACAGCGCCGGGATGAAGTGCGTCCCGTCGAAGCACACCTCACCGCCCGCCTCCTTCACCCACCGCGCCGCCGTCAGCGCCG
>DASTZM010000317.1:0-2867 GCA_035764305.1 Chloroflexota bacterium
CGCTACCTTCGTCGCAGCGGCAGCTCTTTGAACGCCCGCACCGTCTGCGTGATGGCCGTCTCCACGGGCAGCCGCTCCATCGACGACGCGCCGATGAACCCCACCGCGTCCGTCCGCTCCTGCACGTAGCGCGCGTCGTCCGGCGTCGCGATCGGCCCGCCGTGCGAGACGAGCAGGCAGTCCTTGTTCACCGTCCACGCCGCCTCGCCGATCGCCTGCACCTTGGCGGGCGCATCCTCCAGTTTCATCGCCACGCCGCCCTCGCGCGCCAGCCCGATGGTGCCGCCCACGGTCAGTCCCATGTGGGCGATGACCACGTCCGCCCCCGCCCGCGCCATGCGCTCACTCTCTTCCGGATTGAAGACGTAGACGATGGTGAAGAAGCCTATCTCGTGCGCCGCTGCAATCATGTCGACTTCTTTGTTGAAACCGAGGCTGGTCGCCTCGAGCTCGGCCCGGAAGCGACCGTCGATCAGCCCCACGGTGGGGAAGTTGTTGATGCCGGAGAAGCCGAGCTCGTCCAGGCGCTTCAGAAAGTGCGGCATCTGGCGCAGCGGGTCGGTCCCGTTCACGCCGGCGATGACGGGGACCTCCTTCACCACGGGCAGCACCTCGCGCTCGCCCATCTCGTAGACGATCTGGTTGGCGTCGCCGAAGGCGAGCAGACCAGACAGCGAGCCGTGACCCGCCATCCGGTAGCGCCCGCTGTTGTAGATGATGATCAGGTCCGCCCCACCCGCCCGCGCTACCTCCGCCGCGCCGACGCCCGGCGCGAACGCCGGCTCCCCCACTACCCCGGTGTCGATCACCAGCGGCTCGTGCCCGCGCGAGGCGATGAGGTCGCGCACGTAGCGCGCCTCCTCGCCTTTCGTGTCCAGCGCGGCAAAGACCGCGATCTCGCCGCGCTGCCTCTCCGCCGCCACCGCTAGGTGCCCATCTCCCGTCCGCCGGCCGCGATGCTACCCCGGCTGCGCCCGTCCCGCGCGCAGCTCGCGGTAGAAGGACGGCGCCGGCCGATTGTCGTCCACTACTACGCGCTCGCCCGCATCGCACAGGGCATGCAGCACCTCCGTCAGTGGCAGCGGGAAGCCGGCTTCCTGTGCCTCACGCAAGAAGTACGGCAGCTCGCGGAACTTGACGCCGATCTCCTCCCCCTTCCCCGCCGCGATGCGCCGGGCGGTGCCGCCGACGATCGAGCGCCAGCCCGAGTCGTCCCCCACCGCCTCGCCGATGACATCCGCCCGCACGCCGGCATTGACGCCGAACGCCACGGCTTCGAGGTACGCCGCCGCGCCCAGGCCCATCGCCAGTTGATTGACGCCCTTGACGACCTGCCCGGCGCCGCTGGGGCCGCAGTGCGTGATGCGGCCCAGGCCGGCGAGCGCCTCCAGCACGGGACGCGCGCGGGCGACGTGCTCGTCATCGCCCCCCACGAACATGAAGAGTGTGCGCCCGGCCGCGCCAGTGGGACCGCCGCTCACCGGGGCATCGACGAGCGCCGCGCCGGCAGCGGCGAAGGCCGCCGCAAGACGGCGTGTCTCGGGCGGCGCGACCGTCCCCAGGTCAATGAACAGTTGCCCCGAGCAGGCGCGCGGGACGAGGTGTCGCTCCGCCAGCTGGACCCACGACCCGGAGGAAGGCAAGCTCGTCAGCACTACCTTGCAGCCGTCAACCAGCGCCTCGACGCTCGGTGCCGGCGTGACGCCCTGCTCGGACGCGGCGGCGAGACGTTCGGCGCTGGTGTCGTACCCGGAGACGCGGTAGCCCGCCGCTGCCAGGTTGCGTGCCGCCGGGCCGCCCATCGCGCCCAGCCCAATCACGCCTGCGGAGGGGAGCGTCACGGCCTCGCGTCGTGGTCTGAGCCGCAGCCCGGCTTCGGACATGACTGCGCGGTCGCGCGTCTGCGTGACGTCGATCCCCTCTTCGGCCAGCCAGTGCACCACGCGCTTGGCGCCGAGCTCCGCCTCGATGCCGGGGTGGTACTTGTCGTCCCGGGCGAGCAGCAGGGCGCGGGCGCGAATCTCCGTCATGCCGTAGTTCTAGCGCTTGAGGGAGCTACCGGACAGCTGGAGTACGCCTCACGCCCGCTCCCCCGCGGAGGGCCGCCGCGTTCACGCGCGCAGCCGCTGCCGCACCCGTGCCGCCTCTCGCGTCAGGTGGTCGCGCTCCGGCACGCTGGTCGCGGCGCGGGCCGCCTCGCCATACAGCTCGGCGGCCCGCTCGAGGTCGCCGGCGCGCTCGTGCAGATACGCCGCCGCCACCGCATACCGGGGCAGGTCCGCGTCCACGTCCACCAGCGCTGCCAGACCGGCCTGCGGCCCTTCGGACTCCCCCACCGCCACCGCGCGGTTGAGCCGCACCACCGGACTGCCGGTCAGGCGCAGCAGCTCGTCGTACCACTCCACGATCTGTCCCCAGTCCGTCTCGGCAGTGCTCCGGGCGTCCGCGTGCAGCGCCGCGATCGCCGCCTGCGCCTGGTACTCGCCCAGCCGGTCGCGCGCCAGCGCGGCCTGCAAGATCGCCACTCCCTCGGCAATCAGGCTGGTATCCCAGCGCGACCGATCCTGCTCGCCAAGCGGCACCAGACGGCCTCCTGGGCCCGTGCGAGACGCGCGCCGCGTCGAGGAACTTGCGCCACGCGACCGCGACCAGCCACCCCTTCGGATCGCGCAGTGGATCGTCCGGCCACGCCTCCAGCGCCCGGATCAGTGCCTCCTGCACCGCGTCCTCGGCCGACGCGAAGTCCGCGCCGCGCCGGACCAGGACGCCGATCACCGCGGGCACCAGCTCCCGCAGCAGCGACTCGTTCACTCGGTGACCGTGGGCGACTCGGTGAGAAACGGTCGCACCTCGAGCCACTCGTGGAT
>DASTZM010000318.1:0-6052 GCA_035764305.1 Chloroflexota bacterium
CCGGCGGACGTGACAGAGCTGCCGCTGGACGCGGGTCGGCTGACTGGGGGTGGGATGCCGAAGGGGGCGCTCCAGACGCGGACGGACCTGGGGATCACGGGGTACGTCGGCCCGTGCCCACCGGAGGGGCACGGGCCGCACCGGTACGTCTTCACGATACACGCGGTGAACGTGGAGACGCTGCCGGTGACGGAGGACACGTCGCCGGCGGTGGTGGGGTTCAACCTGCACTTCGCGACGCTGGGGAAGGCGACGCTGGTGGGGCTGTACAAGCGCTGAGCTTCGCTGTGGGTGAGGCGCCTACTCGGCGCGCTGGGCGATGCCGTTGGTTGGGCGGGCGGCGAGGATAGCGGCGAGGCGGGCGGGGTTAGCGCCGAAGCGGGCGGCGAGGGCGTCGGTGGTGGCGGCGCCTTCGGGGACGGGCTGCCAGGCGAGGTCGAGGAGGTCGGGCTCGGAGAGGCCGAGCTGGGCGGCGAGGTCGGCCTGACTGAGCGCGTTGGCCCGCATGTAGGCGACCAGGGCGCCGACGAGGCGGTCGTCGGCGCGGGCGGCGCCGCTCCGGCGGTCTCGTCGGCGGCGCTCCTCAGCGGCGGCCGCGGTGGACGGCGCCGCCGTGCCGCGGCGGTCGCCCTTACGGCGGTCGAGCACGATGGTCGTCGGCGCGTGGTCGTTGGTCTCCGGCGCGTCGACGATGGGGGCGTACTGGGTGAGGCCCATAAAGGTGAAGACCTTGGCGTAGTGGGGGGAGAGACCGCTGAAGGAGAGACTACGGCCGCCCTCCTGGCTCTGGCGCAGCAGGTCGATGAGCACCGAGATACCGGAGGAGTTGATGTAGTCGACGCCTTTGAAGTGGAGGCGGACGGCGTTTGCTCCTTCCTGCGCTACGCGCGCGTAGGTGTCCCGCAGCTGCGGCTCGTCGGCCGTGGCGAGGTCTCCCTCGAGCGTAATGACGACGGTGCCCGACGCCGGCGAGTCGGCGACGGTCGCCCGGATGGCCTTCGACGCAAACGTGGTCATGCGCGCCATGGTAGGCGAACCCGCGCCGCGCGGCTGGGAAGTAGCCAATTGGGCGAGGGGGAGGGGGGAGGACGATCGGGGTGGGCGGGGAGGGCAGACTAGCCCGCGTCGATCAGGCGATCGAAGGCGAGGCTCCAAGGCGGGCGGAGGAAGCCGAGGGCGCGCACGTCCTGGAACCAGAAGCCGAAGGGTGAGTAGCGGGCGAACGTGCCGCCGCCGATCACGCGGCATAGGCGGGTGAGGATCGTCTCGGCGAGCTCGGCGATGGCGGTCTTGCCCTGCAGGACGGCGAGGCGCGCGGCGGGGTCGTCGGGCTGCGGCGCGGCCTCGACGGCGCGGAGCATGCCTTCGAAGGCTTGCTCGAGGAGCCAGGCCTCGGTACGGGCGCGCGCCCACTCGACCTGCTCGTAGGGGCCGAGCGAGTCTTTGCGGGGCGAAAGCGACGCGGCGGCGGTCTGGACCGCGACGTCGACGATGCCGGCGATGACGGCGGTGAACCAGCAGCCGACGGCGGCGCCGGCGCGTGACTGGATGGCGGTGAGCATGCCGGGGGCGGCGAGGCGGACGGCAGGGAAGTCCTGGAAGCGCATGCCGTGGCTCTGGGTGGCGGTCATGCCGTGGCCGTCCCAGGGGGCGGTGAGGGTCATACCGGTGGAGCCGTCCCAGCTGGCACCGCGCGTGACCAGGAAGAACCAATCGGGCTCGGACTCGCCATCGGGGACGGCGGTGGTGAGCATGTAGGAGGAGATGCCGGAGCCGCTGCCGAAGTGCTTTTCGCCACTGAGGCGGTAGTGGTGGCCGGGGATGGCTTCGTGACCGGGGGCGGGCTCTGACGGACGCGCGGTGGCGCGGGTGCGGAGGACGTCGCCGCCGCTGCCGGGCTCGGAGGTGATGGTGCCCCACCACGCGCCGTCGAGAACCGATCGGGCGACCCACTCGCGCTGGGCGTCCCAGGCGGACTGGTGCTCGGGGGCGACTTCCGGGGAGGTGAGCCAGTAGGCGAGGACGGAGGGATGCATAGCGGAGACGAGGGCGACGGAGGAATCGCCGCGGGCGAGCGTGCGGAGGAGCTGGGCGATCGGGCGGACCGACGCAGGGGCACTCACCCAGAGCCCGCCGCGCTCGCGTGGCACGCCGGAGAGAGGAAGGCCGGCGGCGGCGAGGTCGGCGAAGTCCTGTGGCTCGAGGCTCGTGCGGCGCTGGCGGGCGCGGCGGTCGGTGGCGAAGCGGTCGGCGACGGCGGCGACGGCGGCGGGCACGCCGGAGGCGTCGGGGGTGGGGCGTGGGGCGCTGGCAGGAGGGGTCATGGAGCGGGCGTTTCGGCGAGGTTGGCGGGGAAGCGCACTCCGGGCCGGTGGGATGGGACACGCAGGACGAGGAGGGTCATGTCGTCTAGGTTCCCAGTGGGGAACCCCTGGTGGGGCGAGTCGCCGCACCAGGCGGCGATGTCCTCCCAGACGGCGGCGGCGACGTCCTCCGCATCGCGGGCGGTGCGCGCTGCGCGGGAGAGTGACTCGGTCAGGCGGTCGAAGCCGAACAGCTCGCCGCTGCGCATCTCGGGCGCTTCGACGAGGCCGTCGGACGAGAAGAGGACGGCGTCACCGGGCTGGAGGTCGATGGTGAGATCCTGGTAATCGCCGTCGGACTGGGCGCCGAGGGGCAGACGATAGCCAGGCGGCGACAGCTCGGTCACGGCGCCGACGCGGGCGAGGAGGACGGGCACCTGCGCGGCGTTGGAGAGCTTGAGGCGCGGGCCGGCGTGGTGGAGGCCGGGTGGCTCGAGCACGGCGAGGGCGCAGGCGACGAAGTGCTGCGCGCCGACGTCGCGGTGGAGGCGCTGGCCGGCGAGGCGGAGGGTGCTGGACGGGACGGCGGAGGCGGCGGGGAGGAAGGCGGTGGCGCGCAGCGCGGAGCGGGCGAGGGCGGTGACGAGGGCGGCGGCCATGCCCTTGCCGGCGACGTCGCCGACGGCGATCTGGAGCGGTGCGAGTGGGGAGTCTTCGGCGGCGGCGAGCGGCGCGACGTCGAAGAAGTCGCCGGAGGTCTCGACGGCGGGGCGGAAGCGGTGGGCGACCTCGAGCACGCCGGGCCAGCCGTCGATGCGGCTGGGCAGGAGGCGCTGCTGGATGGCGGCGGCGCGCTCGAGCTCGAGGCGCTTGCGCTCGTGCTCGGCCTCGAGCGCGGAGACGTCTCGCAGCACGAGTCCGACGCCGACCCGGGCGCCGCCGGCGGTGGCGTCGGCGATGGAAAAGACCTGCGCGTTGTATACCCCGGTCCGCGCGCCGCTCAGGCGCAGCTCGAACGTGGGGCGCTCCTCCGGCGCGGCGAGGGCGCGCTCCCACTGGGCGCGCACCCGCTCGGGCGAGGCGAGCGTCTGGCCGAGGTGGGCGAAGAGTGTTTCGGCGGGGCGGTCGACGAGGGCGGCGGAGGTGGTGCCCAGGGCGGCGGCGGCGCGCTCGTTGCAGAAGCGCACCTGGCGGCGCGTATCGGTGACCACCAGGCCATCGGCCATGGACGCGATCACCGATTCCAGCGTGGCGCGCTGCGCGGCGGTGCGCGTCTCGTACTCGCGCAGGAGGCGCGCGCGGTCGTGTTCCTCATCGGGGGTGGCGCGGGTGATGGCGGCGCCGTTGGTCCCGGCGCGGCGGCGGGCCAGGTCCAGGAGGGCAGGCCCCAGCTCGAGGCCGGGCTTCAGGCCGAGCACGCCGTAGACGAGGAGCGGCTGCGCGCGCCCCTTGACGGCGACGACGGTGGGCTGGGCGACGTCGACCCACTCGGCGACGCCGGCGAGGGTGTCGCCGCTGATGACGATGTCGGTGTCGAGTGTCTTGGTCTCAGACTCGATTCGGGCGGCGCAGTTCACGGTGTCGCCCAGGGCGGTGTACTCGAGCTTGCGACCTTCCGAGCCGAGGTTGCCGACGGTCCCCTGACCGGTGTGGATGCCGATGCCGATACGGATCGTCTGCTCGCCGCGGGCGAGCTGGTCCCGGTTGAAGTCGGCGAGGCGCTCGCGCATGCGGAGGGCGGTGAGGACGGCGCGCAACGCGTGGAAATCCTGCGAGATCGGCGCGTTGAACTCGACCATCATGCCGTCGCCGAGGAACTTGTCGGTGGTGCCGTCGAACTCGAGCACGGCGTCGATCATGTGGCCGAAGTAGCGATTGAGCATGCCGATCAGCGCACCGGCTTCGAGCGATTCGCTGAGCAGCGTGAAGCTGCGGACGTCGGAGACGAGGACGGTGATCTCGCGCCGCTCGCCGGCGAGGTTGACGTCGCCGCGCAAGAGGGCGTCGGCGACGGCGGGGCGGACGTACTGGCCGAACACGGTCCTCACGGCGTCGCGCTCGCGCAGGGCGGCGATGGTGCGGTTGAGCTGCGCGGCGAGGGCGGCGAGCTCGGAGTCGTGCGAGGTGTTGGGGATCTCGATGGCGACCGAAAGATCCCCGGCGGCGAGGCGCTCGAGCGCTTCCGCGAGCCCTTCGGCCAGCGAGCGGGAGGTAGCGATCATGGGGTGCCGGCGGTGCCGGTGTCGTGATCGGCGGCGGTCCGGCGTGTAAAGAGTGAGTTCATCTCCGATTTGGTGCGCGGCGCATGATACGACCGGATCGAGCGCTGTCAAGCGGGCGGGCTGCTTGGACTCTCATTCGGCACGACGGAACTCCCTGCTGAATAGGGCGTAGAGCCCGGCGAGGGTGATGGCGATCCCGCCGCTGGCGATGAGGGCGCGCGGGCCAAATGCCGCGCCGATCACGCCCCCGAGAGCGAGGGAGAGTGGGGCTAGCCCGTTGACGCCGAGCATGAAGAGCGCCATCACGCGGCCGCGGGTGGCGGGCTGGGCGCGCGATTGGACGAGCGTGATGTAGACGTTGGCGCAGCCGGCGCGCATCAGGCCGGAGAGGACGAGGAAGGGCACCGCGACGGCGATAGAGGGCGCGGCGGCGACGAAGGTCAGCGCGACGCCGAGGCCGAGGAGGACGATGCCGGCCGCGAGCCCTTGCCGGGGCAGGTGAGAGAGGCTGCCGAGCGCGATGGCTCCGGCGACGGCGCCCGCGCCGGCGGCGCCGTAGAGGATGCCCACTCCCTCGGTCCCAGCGTGCAGGTCGAGCTTGGCGAGCGCGGGGAGTCCCACCGCGCTGGCGCCGCCGAAGCCGAGCGAGAAGCCGGCCGCGACCCAGATGGCGATCCAGACGACGCGGTCGGCGCGCGCGGCGGCGATGCCGTCGCGCAGCTGGCGCAACGGGCTGATGGACGCAGCCGCGCGGGGCGCATCCTGCGGGCGGATGGCGGCGAGGGCCAGAGCGACGATAAAGAAGGAAAGGGCGTCGAGGGCGAAGGCGGGGAAGGCGCCGAGGCGGGCGACGAGCAGGCCCGCGAGCGGCGGAAAGACGGTGGCGGCGAGGTTGAAGTTGAGTGAGTTGAGCGCGTTGGCGCTGCGCAGCCGCTCGCGCGGGACGAGGAGCGGGACGAGCGCTTGCGAGGCGGGGACGGAGAAGGCGAGCAGCGTGCCCGAGGCGATGGCGTAGGCGTAGAGCTGCCACGTGGCGAGCGCGCCGGCGCCGAGTGCGACCGCGAGGAGCGCGACGGCGACCGCCTGGAGGAGGTTGGCGGCGAGCATGACGGTGCGCGGGCGGAAGCGGTCGGCGGCGACGCCTCCGACGAGCATGAGCAGCGCACGGGGGATGGCTTGCGCGCCGAGGACGGCACCCAGCACCGCGGTGCTGCCGGTCAGGTCGAGCGCGAGAACGGCGAGCGCGACGACCTGAAACTGATCCCCGGCGAGCGAGACGGCGTTGCCGCCCCAGAGGAGGGCGTAGCTGCGGCTGCCGAAGGGCGCGAGGATGGGGAGGCGCGCGATGGCGCCGCCCACGCGCGACTGCAGGTCGGCCGGAGTGGGCACGACGACGGGCGTGGGTTCGAGGGCGGGCGATTGGACGAACTGGGTCATGGCTGTGAGGCTGCCGGACTGGTCGGTTTGGGCGGAGCGGACGGCAAGAGCGTACTGGCGATGGCTAAGACCTGCAATAGTGCGGGCCGG
>DASTZM010000319.1:0-2320 GCA_035764305.1 Chloroflexota bacterium
CTGCCGCCGCGCCACGACCGCGACAACTCGCTGCGCCGCTGGGCCAACCTGCAAGAGTTCTTTGCCGGCGACCGCGGCCACGCCTCTCGCGACGACGCCACGCTGCGCCGCGCCATCACCACCCACGGCGAGGGCGGCATCTGCCAGCACGGCCCCGACATGTTCACCAGTCTCGGAATCGTCATCGCGCCCCGCGAGCGCTCGCTCAGTACCGCCGATGGGCCGCCCTGCTCCGCGCCCTTCGTCGAGCGCACGCTCACCCCAGCCCTGGCATCGCCGGCATCGCCTGCGTGGCCGGCACCCGCCGCCGAGCAGTCCCTCTCCACCGCGGCACCATAGAGCCCGCGACGTCGCGCGGTCACCCGCCAGGCGTATCCTGTTCTTCCGGAGGAACGAGCGCGGCGATGAAGGTCACGGCAGTCGAGTCGATCGTGCTGAAGGGGCGCTACCACCTGGTACGCGTGCGGACCGACGAGGGGATCGACGGCGTGGGCGAGGTCAGCCCGATGAACGCCGCCGTGACGCACGTCATGGTCGAGAAAGCGCTCGCGCCGCTCGTCGTGGGGCAGGATCCGTTCGACGTCGAGGGCATCTGGCACCGCATGTTCCACCGCCCGTACAAGCTCGGGACGACCGGCGCCCAGTTGGAGGCCATGGCCGGGATCGACATCGCGCTGTGGGACGTGATCGGCAAGGCGAGCGGGCAGCCCTTGTACAAGCTGCTGGGCGGCGCCTTCCGTCCCGAGGCCGAGGTCTACGCCTCCTCGATGCGGCGCGACATGACGCCGCGCGAGGAGGCCGAGCGCGCGCTCTCGTTCAAGGAACAGGGCTACCGCGCCTACAAGATCCACTCGGCCACTCCCTGGATGTACGACACCGGCGCCGACCAGACGCTCGACACGGTGCGCGAGATGCGCAAGCTGGTGGGGGACGACTTCGCCATCCTGGTCGACGTCAACAACGCCTACCTGCCGCACACGGCGGTCAAGATGGCGCGCCGACTTGAGGAGTACGGCGTCTGGCACTTCGAGGAGCCGATCCCCGCCTACGACTACGCCGGCTACGCCGCACTCGCCGCCGCGGTCGACATCCCCATCGCCGCCGGCGAGCAGGAATACCAGCGCTGGCAGTTCCGCGACCTGATCACCATCGGCCAGGTCGACATCCTGCAGCCGGACGTGATCAAGTGCGGCGGCATCACCGAGTTCAAGAAGATCGCCGCGCTGGCGCAGACCTACGACAAACCCATCACCGTCCACAACACCCAGCCCACCATCGGCACCCTCGCGCACCTCCACCTCTGGCTCAGCACGCCGAGCTGCGTCTACCCCCAGGAGTACAACATCGAGCCCCACCCGCTGCGCGACGAGACGCCCATCTGGAAGGAGCCTGTGCTCGTGGAAAGGGGGCGCATGCGCGCGCCCGCGCGTCCCGGTCTAGGCGTGGAGCTGGACGAAGACGTCGTCAACAGGCTGCGCGGCTGAAGGTGCGTCGCGCGGATTGACGCCACCCGGCGGTCGTAGGCAGGACAAAGGAGGAGACAGATGCGCGGCGCAGTGCTCCTGGGCGAGCGGCAGATCGAAGTACGGCAGTTCCCCGATCCGGTGCCCGGCGAGGGCGAGGTGGTGCTGGAGATGAAGGCGTCCGGCATCTGCGGCAGCGACCTCAAGCGCTACCGGGGGCCGGCCAGCGACCGCCCGCGCGGGGAGCTGAAGGTCGGCGGCCACGAGCCGTGCGGCGCGGTCGCGGCCATCGGCAAGGGTGTCGAGGGCGTGCGCATCGGCGACCGCGTGATGCAGCACCACTACCTGGGCTGTGGCCGCTGCCGCTACTGCAAGATCGGCTACCCGCAGCTGTGCCGCACCGACTCCGCCCGCGGCTACTACGGCGGCAGTCTCAACGGCGGCCACGCCGAGTACCTGCTCTGCGCCGCGAGCACGCTGGTCCCGCTGCCCGACTCCCTCACGTTCGAGGAAGGCGCGTCGATCGCCTGCGGCACCGGCACCGCCTACGCCACGCTGCGCAAGCTCGACGTGTCCGGACGCGACACGCTCGTCGTCTACGGGCAGGGGCCCGTCGGGCTCTCCGCCACGCTGCTCGGCGCGGCGATGGGGGCGCGGGTGATCGCGGTCGACATCAACGCCGCCCGCCTGGACATGGCCCGCGAGCACGGCGCGGCCGAGGTGATCGACTCGAGCCAGACCGATCCCGTCCGGGCGGTCCAGGACCTCACCGAGGGCGAAGGCGCCGACGCCTCGCTCGACTGCACCGGCAACGCCGACGCGCGCGCCCAGACGGTGCGCAGCACGCGGGTCTTCGG
>DASTZM010000320.1:0-7230 GCA_035764305.1 Chloroflexota bacterium
ATCATGTTCTCGGAGACGCCGGGGAACTCGCCGTGGTTCTCGACGGCGATGCGCACGCCCTTGCTCTGGGCGTACTCGCCGCAGGTGCGGAGCGCGTCCGAGATCTGCTTGATCGCCGCATCGGGGGTCATGCCCTCGGGAAGGCGGTTGGCGGCGAAGGGGCGGACGAGCGGCGCGCCGAGCTGGACGGCGAGGTCGACGTGGCGGCAGACCTCGTCGACGTCGGCCTGCACGCTGCCATGGGCGGGGGTGATGAAGTCGCTGGAGGGGGAGACGCAGTTGGGGGTGAGCTGGAGGCGGGCGAGCTGCTGCTTGACGGCGTCGATGCGCTCGGCGGGCCAGTTGGGGCGGAGGTGGTAGTTCATCTGCTGACCGCCCTGGCCGTCGGGACGGCGCACGCCGTGGGTGAGGATCTCGACGCCGGTGTAGCCGACGCGGGCGATGCTCTCGAGCGCTTTATCCAGGTCCCAGTGGCCGTAGGCGTAGGTGCTGGTGGAGATCTTGAGGGGCACGTCTTTCACCTCACGTGAGTGGTCAGCCAGGCGGTAGCCGATTCGACGATGGCGCTGGTGGGCGGCCAGTGGGGCGCGTTGGGAACGGACACGTGCTTGAAGCGCTCCGGGTGCGCGGCGTAGTGGGGTGCGAGCAGCGAGGCGAAGCGCTCGCTGGTGGTGGGTGGGTTCCACGTGTCACGCTCGCCGTGCAGGAGCAGGAGCGGTAGGGGGGCGAAGCGGTCGGGGTAGTGGAGCGGGTCAATGCGGGCGATGCGGTCGCGCGTCTCGGTGTCGATGGAGCGGTCAGGCGGCCCCCACTTGCCGGGGGCGATGGAGTCGGTGGCGGCCATGCACTCCTCCAGCCCGGCCGAGCCGGCGATGGACACGGCGGCGCGCAGCCGGTCGCGCAGGCGCGAGCCGACGACGGCCGCGGTGAAGCCGCCCATCGACAGGCCGGCGACGGCGAGGCGATCGGGATCGACACCGGGCAGCGCGGCGAGCCAATCGTAGAGCGCGCCGGCTTCGTCGCCCGACTGCTCGATGTCCGCGCAGAACTCGCGCGGGAGACTGTGGCGCAGGCGGTCGGTCAGCGTCGCGGCCGTCGGGCGCTCGCCGTGGCCGGGGGCGTCAGGGAGGGCGACGACGAAGCCGGCGTCGGCGAGCTGACGCGCTAGGGGATGCGAATCGACGTAGACCTCTTTGCGCTGGGTGACGCCGTGGTAGTAGACGACGGCGGGTTGGGGACCGGGGAGGTCGGTACGCCGGTAGACCAGGACGGGGATAGGCTCGAACGGGCCCGGGGCGTGGTAGCGTGCCAGCTCGTAGCGGCGGGTGTCGAGCGGCGCGGCGCCGCTGTGGCGGTCCCGCCCAGCGCCCCCTAACGCCTGCGCTCCGGCTGCGCCGGTGCTCGTTGTTCGCTCTGCGATCGCCACCGGGCTCGTCCTAGCTGGGAGAGCGTGCCGGGAGCTGGACCGCACGGCCGGTTTCGGCGGAGCGGTAGACGGCGTCGATGACGGCCTGGACGTCGCGCGCGACGCGGGGGCTGGACGCGCCCTCGATGGGGCGTCCTTCCAGGAGGCAGTCGACGAAGTAGCGCTGCTCGCGCCCGCCGCGGCCGGTGTTGGGTCCTGCGGTCGGAGCGCGCCAGGCCTGGAGACCCTCGGGCATCCGGCCGCCGCCGCGCCCGGCGGGCGTCTCGACGGTTTGCCAGTCGTCGGGTACGCGCGGCGCGGCGGTGCTGTGCAGCTCGGTGCCGTTGGGGCCGTTGGTGAGCGTGCCCTGGGTGCCGTGGAAGGAGGTGCGTACGGGGGCGGGTCCGACCTGTCCCCACTTGGAATCGATCACGCCCAGAGCGCCGTTGGCGAAGCGCAGGATGGCGACGGCATTGTCCTCGACGTCGTCGGGCAGGTACTCGCGGTGGCGCGGCTTATCGCCGGTGACAGAACCTATAGGTGCGGTGAAAGCACTCACTTCGCTGATGGCGCCGAAGTAGTCGACGAAGCCGTCGAGCAGGTAGCAGGCCTCGTCGATGAAGGTGCCGCCGCCGTTCTTGTGGCGATCGAAGAGCCACTCGCAGAAGTATTGCGAGCAGCCGTACTCGACGGGACCGCCGTGGCCGGTGACGCCGCGCGCGAGGTAGAGCCGGCCGATGGCGCCCTGGCGGAGCAGCTCCTTGACCTGGTCGTAGACGGGATTAAAGGCCGAGTGGTAGGCGACCATGAGCGTGATGCCGCTGTCTTCGGCGGCGCGCAGGATGCGGTCGGCCTGCGCGAGAGTCGCCGCCATCGGCTTGTCCTGATAGACGTGGACCTTGCGGCGGGCGGCGGATTCGGCGATCTCGGCCTTGCTCGCGTTGTCGCCGCAGACGAGTAGGGCGTCCAGCTCTTCCTTGTCGAGCATGGTGTGGACGTCCTCGTAGGTACGGGACAGATTCCACTGCCGAGTGGCCTTCTCGCGCAGCTCGGGGTAGGGCTCGGCGCCGGCGACGAGCTGGACTTCGGGCAGCGCGGCGAGGCCGTCGCCCATGCCCCACACGTGGTCGCTGGTCATGCCGGCGATGCCGAAGCGAATCATCGGCGCCCTCCCCGAAGCGGCAGCCTATCATCCACGCCATCTCCGGTCAAGGACGGTTCGGGCGATGAAGGCGGCCAGGCTGTACGGCGTGCGCGATCTGCGTGTGGAGGAGGTCGAGGATCCCCGGCCGGGACGGGGGCAGGCGCTGATCCGAATCAACGCGTGCGGTGTGTGCCCGAGCGACATCCGCGCGTACGTCGGGGCGCGCGCCGGGGCGAGTGGTCTGCCGCGCACGCCGGGGCACGAGTGGGCGGGGGTGATCGAGGAGCTGGGTCCCTCCGATGAGCCGGCGGCGGACGGGCAGCTCAAGGTGGGCGATCGCGTGGCGGCGGACTGGCGGTACGTCTGCGGGCGCTGCTACCAGTGCCGGCGGGGCGTCTTCAATTACTGCGAGCACCTGGAGCGGGCGGTGCGGGGCGGGTTCGCGCAGTATGGCGTGGCGCCGCTGAGTCAGCTGCGGAAGATCCCGGACCACGTGAGCTTCGAGCAGGCGGCGTTCTGCGAGCCGCTGGCGTGCGTGACGAACGGCAACCAGATGACGCCGATGGCGCTGGGCGACGACGTGGTGATCGTGGGGGCGGGGCCGATCGGCCTGCTGCACCTACAGCTGGCGAAGAACCGCGGCGCGCGCCTGATCGTGAGCGATCCGCTGCCGGCGCGGCTGGAGGTGGCGAAGAAGCTCGGCGCGCACGACGTGATCGACGCGTCTTCCGAGAACGCGGTGGAGCGCGTGAAGGAGCTGACCGAGGGGCGGGGCGCGGACGCGGTGATCGTGGCGGTGGGGGCAGAGGAGCCGAGCCGCCAGGCGCTGGAGATGGCGGCGATCAACGGGCGGGTCAACTTCTTCGCGGGGGCGTATCCGGACACGTCGTTCCCGTTCGGGACCAACCTGGTGCACTACCGCCAGCTGGTGGTGACGGGGAGCCACGACTTCACGCCGCACCACTTCACGACGGCGCTCAAGCTGATCTCCCACGGCATCGTGGACGTCGAGACGCTGATCTCCCACCGGTTCGAGCTGGAGGGGGTGAAGGACGCGTTCGAGACGGCGGCGAGCCGGGGCGGGCTGAAGTCGATGGTCTTGCCCGTGGGGTGAACCGCGCTGACTTTCTGCTGGGTATAGATCTCGGCACGACGACGTGCCGCGCGGCGGTCTTCGATCTGTCCGGCGAGGAGGTGGCGGCGGCGTACGCCGAGACGCCGGTCAGCTACCCGCGTCCGCTGTGGGCGGAGGTGGATCCTCGGGTGTGGTGGGATGGAGTGGCGGAGGTGGTGCGGCGCGTCTTACACGACGTGCCGGCGGAGCGCATCGCGGGGGTGGGGCTGTCGGGGCTGATGCACGCGCCGGTGCTGCTGGACGAGGTGGGGGAGCCGGTGGTGCCGGCGATGCTGTGGATGGACCAGCGCTGCGCGGCGCAGTGTGGAGCGATCGTGGAGGAGCTGCGGGCGGCGGGCAAGACACCGGCGCGCGAGGTGAGCAGCACGTTCAGCGCGCCCAAGCTGCGCTGGCTGGCCGACGAGCGGCCGGAGGCGCTGGCGCGCGCCGCGCGTCTGATGCTGCCCAAGGACTACGTGCGCTTCCGCCTGTGCGGCGTCGACGGCAGCGATACCGGCGACGCGGGCGGCACGGGGCTGTTCGACCGCCAGTCGGGCGCGTGGCTGTGGGACCTGGTGGACGCGTGCCGGGTGCCACGGGGGCTGCTGCCCGCGCTGCGCGAGCCGTGGGCGAGGGCGGGTGGGGTAAGCGAGGCGGCGGCGCGGGCGACCGGGCTGCGGGAGGGGACGGCGGTGGCGGTGGGCAGCGCGGACACGTACTGCACGCGCCTGGGGGCGGGGCGGCTGGCGCCGGGGGAGGCGTGCGTGTATCTGGGGACGGCGGCGTGGATCGCGATGACCGACCCGGCGACCGGCACGGCGCGCGGGTTCGGGTCGACGTCGAGCACCGGGTCGGCGCTGCGCTGGACGCGCGACTTGATCGGGCCGTGGGCGTCGGAGGCGCTGCCGGCGGACGTCTCCGGCTCGTATGCGCGGCTGACGGCACAGGCGGAAGAGGTGGCGCCGGGTGCGGAGGGGCTGTTCTTCCTGCCGCACCTGATGGGGGAGCGCGGGCCGGTGAGCGACCCGCTGGCGCGCGGTGCGCTGGTGGGGCTGACGCTGCGCCACGGGCGGGGGCACGTGACGCGTGCGGTGATGGAAGGCACGGCATTCCAGCTGCGCCGGGTGATCGAGGCGCGCGTGGCGGAGGGGCGGGCCGCCGCGCCGAGCGGCGGGATCGCGTGCGGCGGCGCGGCGCGATCGGCGCTGTGGATGCAGCTGCTGGCGGACGTGACGCGCGTGCCGCTGCGCGTGCCGGCGGTGGTGGAGGCGGGGGCGCTGGGGGCGGCGATCCTGGGTGGGGTGGCCGCGGGCGTGCTGGCGTCGCCGGAGGAGGCGCAGGCGCGGATGATCGGGACGGGCGCGTCGTACGCGCCCGATGAGCAGGGTGCCGCGCAGTACGATGCGCTGTACGCGCGCTACTGCCGGTTGGACGACCTGCTGGCGCCGTGGTTCCGAGAAGCGTAATCGGGGGTGAGCGAATGAAAGCGGCGCTGTTCTACGGGGGGCCCGACATCCGCGTAGAGGAGCTGCCCCGACCGGAGCCCGGCCCGGGGGAGGTACTGGTGCGCGTGCGCGCCGCGGGGATCTGTGGCAGCGACCTGCATCCCTATCGCCGGCCGCGGCCCGAGCCGCCCGGACCGGGGCGGCAGAACGGGCACGAGCTGTGCGGCGTGGTGGCCGAGGTGGGGCGTGGAGTGGCGGGCTTCACGGTGGGGCAGCGCGTGGGGATCGAGCCCGAGCATCTGATCGGCTGCGGCGCGTGCCGCTCCTGCCTGCGCGGCGACACGCACCTGTGCCCGGACCGCGGCCGGAGGCACGGCGAGCGCCACGGCAGCCAGGGCTTCTCCGAGTACGACGTCTGCGTGGCGAGCAACGTCCACGCGCTGCCGGACGGCGTCTCGGACGAGGCGGCGGCGATCCTGGACTGCTACGCGTGCGCAGTGCACGCGGTGCGGCGCGCGCCGGTGGCGCCGTACGCGACGGCGGTGGTGATCGGCACGGGCGCGATCGGCATGAACGTGGGCCAGGTGGTGCGGGCGCGGGGCGCGGCGCGGGTGGTGATGGTGGGGACGCGCCCGCAGCCGCTGGAGATCGCGCGGGCGGCGGGGGCGGCGGACGAGGGCGTGGCGGGCTCGGAGGGGGATCCGGTCCAAGCGGTGCTCGATCTGACCGGCGGCGAGGGGGCGGACGTGGTGTACGAGACGGTGGGCGGAGACGCGCCGACGCTGGACCAGGCGATTCAGATGGCGCGGCGGGGCGGGACGGTGTGCGTGATGGGCATCTTCACAACGCCGCCGGCGCTGGACGAGCGCACGGCGTACCGCAAGGAGCTGACGATCGCCTGGTGCAACAGCTACTCCAAGTGGGACGGCGTGTCGGAGTACAAGATCGCGCTGGACCTGCTAGCGTCGGGGCGCATCCGGGCGGAGCCGCTGATTACGCACCACTTCCCGCTGGAGAAGATCGGCGAGGCGTTCGCGGCGGCGAACGACAAGCGCGCCTCGGGCGCGATCAAGGTGCTGGTGCACCCGTAGCGGAGACGCCTACGCCGCTTTGGGGAGGTCCTGGTCGTCGTCCGCGTCGTCCGCGTCGCGCTGGGGTCCCCACTGCCAGACGGTGGGGGCGAGCGCCTTGGCGCGGAAGTACTCGCGGCGGGCGCGGCGCACGTCGTCGTAGGAGTACTGGCCGCGCAGGGCGAGGCGGCGCACGTCGCGCAGGTGGTGGCGGGCGACGGCGGCGCGGGCGCCGGTGAGCACGTCGTGCTGCCGGCGGAGGTAGTCGTCCCGCGTGTCGCGCGTGTCCATGCCGCAAGCGGATGCAGCGCGTGTGCCGGGGTGGGCGCTACCCGTTGACGGATTGGCTCCGATCGCGTGACGGTTCGGTTAAGGTTTTGAGGTGGCTGACACGTCGCTGCCGGCGGCGCGCCTGCGAGCGCTGCACGAGGCGGTGCTGGCGATCGATCGGGGCGCCGACGGCGGCCCCGAGGCGCTGACGCGGCTGGTGACGTCGGTCGTGGCGCGCGCGGTGGAGGCGCTGGGGGCCGTCGGGGGAGCGATTGGACTGGTGGAGGATCCGGCGTGGGCGGCGCTGATCCCCGGGACGGTGCCGGAGGATGGCCACATCATGCTCCGCCACACAGGCCAGGCGGAGCGCCGGCGCCACCGGCCGGGCGGCACGGCGCTGCGCGCGCTGGCGGGAGAGGCGGTGCACGTTGCGGACACGGTCGATCCGGCGCACGGCGGCGCGTACGACTGGCTGGCGCGGGACGGATCGAGGTCGTTCAGCAACGTGCCGCTGCGTGGGACGGACGGGCGCGTGCTGGGGGCGCTGTTCATGAACTTTGGCGTGCCGGGGGAGCTGTCCGAGGAAGACCGCGGCGTGCTGGAGCTGTTCGCGGCGCACGCGGCGCTGGCGCTGGAGCGGGCGCGGATCACCGAGGAGCGCGCCGAGCGGGCGCGCATGGAGGGGGCGCTGCTGGTGGCGCGCACGGTGGCGCACGAGATCAACAATGCGCTCACACCGATCACGGGGTATGCCGAGCTACTGTCGGTGACCCCAAGTGTGG
>DASTZM010000321.1:0-2087 GCA_035764305.1 Chloroflexota bacterium
ATCCCCGGGCCGTCTGGAACAGAGCGATCTGCCCGTCCGAGCGCAGTGGCGTCTCCTCGTTGCGCCAGGGTCCCGAGCGGCACGAGACCGAGACGACGCGGTCGTCAAGCACTTCCAGCAGTGGGCCGAGGTCGTGGGTCAGGTACTGGATCGGCGGCTGGTCCGCGCGCCAGGTTGGGGTGGCGTCGCTGTGGCCTTGGGCACGCGCCTCAGACGGCGAGACGCTCGAGCCGTCGTTGGCCAGAAGCATCGTCCGCGGCAGGTAGTGGAGATACTCGCCTTCCGCGATGGAGATCGGGCCGAAGCGGTCCTCCAGAACCCACTTGCGGAAGTAGCGGAAGAAGTCCCAGTAGCACGTGTTCTCGCCCAGCATGTAGGTCTTCCCCGTGCGCTGGACCGCGGCGCGCAGGCGGACGATTTCCTCCTCGGTCATCGCGCCGGGCACCTCGGAGAGCACGTGCGCGCCGGCCTCCATGCACTGGATTGCGTGCCCCACCTGGAGGCGCGCGTTGGACGCGACGACGACGGCGTCCGGCTTCAGGGCGAGCAGGTTGTCCAGCTCAGGGACCAGTTTTGTTTCTTTGCCCGCCTCACCTACCGCGGTGAGACGCTCCTGTCCGCGCTCGCGGCGGTTGGCAAGGCGATCGGCGGCGCCCACGACCCTCACGCTGTCGAGTGCGAGGAAATTGCGGAAGTGGGTGAACCCGCGGCCCAGGCCGAGGATGCCGACGCGGAGCTTCTCCATGAATCAGCCGGGAGTGTAGTGCCTGACGCGCGCGTGGGCGGTGAAGCGTGGTGCCCGGGGAGGGGGCGCGTGGTGCCGCTACGCGGCGCGCGGGACGCTGCGTGCGATGGCGTCGTACAGGTCAGGGACCTCGAAGGGTTTGCCCAGGTGGGTGTCCGCGCCGATCTCGCGGCTGCGCTGGGCGGCGTTGTGGCCGGCGGTCATACAGATGATCGGGGCATGTGGCGGCGCCGTCTCCCGATAGGCACGGATGAACGCCGGCCCGTCCATGATGGGCATGTTGACGTCCAGGAGGATGACGTCAGGCTGCTCGCGAGCGATGAGCCGGAGCGCCGCGGCACCATGCTCCGCGGACACCACGCGGTACTCGTCGGGCGAGAGGAGATCCTCAATCAGGGCCCGGATGTCGGGGTCGTCGTCGATGACCAGGACGACGGGGAACGGGTCCGTGGCCATGGCGCGTGTGGCGCCAGTATCGCGCCGCGGCGGAGCGGTGCGCTGGTACGTTGCTGACAAGCGCGCGGAAAGGTGCATTCGTAGCACGATCGCAACGCCCGGCGCGGCGGGCGTGGAAAGCGTCCTGCCATGAGCTGTTGGGCGGCCGCCGGCCCGCGGGCGTCCCCCGGCGCACCTCGCACACGTTTGGTGCCGCGGGTGCGCCGTTCAGCGTTGAACGGGGTCGCACGAAAAGGGAACACGCGTTGCTGAGAGCCGGAGTACCGGGGGGCGTTCCGGAGGCGCTGCTGGCGCTCGCCGCGCCTGTGCCGCCGGACCACATCGTGCCGCAGCTGGCCGGAATCTGCCGGCTGGCAGTGGACGTGCTGCGCGCACGGGACGCGCGGCTCGTCCTGGAGGCTGACTCCGACTGGCGAGACCTCCTGCCAGCGGATGGGCCAGCGCATCGACCATCCCATCAGATGGAAGACGCGTCTCCCGATGGGGTCGCAGCGTCGGACCAAGCGGGAGGGCGCATCTGGGTCGACCGTGACGGCCGCTTGGAGTGGAGCTGGGAGGAGGTACCCGTCGTCGAACGTGCGCTGCGCGGCGGCGAGGTCGTGATCGACACGCGGCGCGGCGGCGGCCGAGATGCGCCGTGGCCAGTGGCAGCGGAGACGGTCGCGGTGGCGCCACTGCGGCTCCAGGGATCGCCCCTAGGAGCGCTCGTGGTGGGGTTTGAGGAGCCGGATCGGCCAACAGCGGAGGGGCGAGATGGCCTGGCGGCGCTGGTCCCACACGCGGCGGAGGCGTTGAGGACCGCGCGGCTGTTGCTCTCCGCGGAGGGGCGCGCGCAGCGGGCGGAGCGCCTGGCGCAGACGCTAGCCGAAGTGGGGGCGCAGACAGA
>DASTZM010000322.1:0-3478 GCA_035764305.1 Chloroflexota bacterium
CTGGCGAACGCGGCGAGCATGCCAATTGGCCTGTGGGCTGTGGCGACGGTGGTGGACGAGGCCGCGTCACGGCGGCGGCTGACGGTGCAGCTGGCGGCAACGCTCTTCTACCTGAGCATTACCTACCAATACCAGTGGTTCGCCGCGCCGGCGGCAGGAATACTCATGGCGTTCAAGCGCTCGATCGGGCCACGCTCGGCGGCCCTGGTCCTGTTCCTATCGCTGGCGCTCTTCGCTATCGCGACGGCGGGGCTACGTGGCGCCCTCGTCTTCTCTGGTCTTGCGCCGGCGCCCGACCGATTGGCGGCGGTGAACGAGCCGAGCACGCTGATCAAGGAGACCGTGTCGCACATCCACGACACGCAGAGCCTGCTGGCGGAACTGCCGGGTCAGGCTCAGATCCGGGAGACAGCGGCGGCGTATCACCCGCTCGTGTACGCGCTGGGGCTGGCCGGGCTGCTCCTTCGCGGTGCGCGCGGGGTCTCCCTTGGGGCGCTCGCATTCGTCCTGCCACTGTTCTTTGTGCGGTTGTATCCGCCGCCCTGGGTCGCGATGACTGCCTATCCTCTGGTCTACCTCGGCGCGGCGCACGCGTGCGACTCGCTCGGTCGCACGCTGGCCGTCGTTAGCGGCAGGCGACGATGGCCGACCGTCGCCGTCGCTCTTCTGGCGGGCGCAGTGCTCTTCGCGCTCTCTAACGGCGACCTGTGGGGTGACCCGGGGTTCCTGCTGCGGTGGTGGGACCTGTACTCGCCGCGACCGATCTACTGATCCACGACTGACCCATCGACGTGCAGGCGCGCGCCGATGCGGCCGTGGGGACGGCCGGGGTGCTTCTGCAGCGCGTCCGGGGCGAGCTCGATGCCGATGCCGGGGGCGTCGGGGATGAGCAGGAAGCCGTTCTCGCACCTGACGGTGGTCTTCACGATCTCCGACTTGGGCGGGCGGTCCTCGCCGCGCGGGTACTCCTGGATGGCGAAGTTGGGGATGCAGGCCGCGACCTGGAGGCACGCCGCGGTGCTGACCGGGCTGAGCGGGTTGTGGGGCACGACGCCGACGTGGTGCGCCTCCGCGAGCGCGGCGATCTTCTTGGTGCCGGTGATGCCGCCGGCCAGGCAGACGTCGGGGCGCACGTACTGGACGGCGCCGCGCGCCAGGAGCATCTGGAACTCGTAGATCGTGTGCAGGCGTTCCCCCGTCGCAATCGGAATCTCGATGTGCTTCGCAACCTCGGCCATGGCGTCGAAGCTGTCGGGGAGGATCGGGTCCTCGTAGAACATCGGGTGGTACTGCTCGATCCCCCGCGCGAGGACGATCGCCTCGGCGGGCGTGAGGCGGCGGTGGATCTCGATGCACAGGTCGACGTCGTCGCCGACGGCCTCGCGGTACAGGCGCACGGCGTCGATCGCGTCGCGGATCTTCTGGGCGTGGGTCTTGAAGTAGGGCACGTCGCGCGCCTCGTCCAGGAACGGCGTGAGGTGGCCGACGGCGGTGAAGCCGTCGCGCTTGGCGTCGAGGCAGCCCTGGACGAGCGTCTCCCGCGTGTTGCCCAGCACGTGGTAGTAGACGCGCGCCTTGTGGCGGGTCCTGCCGCCGAGCAGCTCGTAGACGGGCACGCCGTGGTGCTTGCCCTTGAGGTCCCACAGCGCGATGTCGACGGCGGAGATGGCGCCCATGATCGCCGCGCCGCGGAAGTGGGCGGAGCGGTACATCACGTTCCAGTGGTGCTCGATGCGCATCGGGTCCTGCCCAACCAGGTAGTCGGCCAGCTTCTTGATGGCGGTGGCGGAGGCCTCCAGGTGCCCCCACGTGCCCGACTCGCCCAGGCCGGTCAGGCCCGAGTCGGTCTCGATCTGGACGAAGAGGTAGCGGTCGATGAGCAGCGGCTCGACTTTGGTGATCCGCATGGCTTCCCCTTCAGACTAGATGCCGCGCTCGCTCCAGCGGCTGCGCGGCTCAAGCTGGTGGGCGCGGGCGACGCGCTCGTCGATCGTCACGCCGAGCCCCGGGCCGTTGGGGAGCGGAACGTGATTGCCCGTGCGCCGCGGCTGGTCGGGCACGAGGTCGAACAGCCACGGCTCGTAGAACTCGGCGTGGTACTCCTGGATCAGGAAGTTCGGCATCGCCGGCGCGAGATGGAAGCTGGCGACGGTGCCGATGGGCCCATTGGTGTTGTGCGGCGCCATAGAGAGGTGCTGGGTCTCGGCGATGGCGCTGATCTTCTTCAGCTCGGTGATGCCGCCGGCGTTGCAGATGTCCGGCTGGAGCACGTCCACCGCCTCGTGCTTGATCAGCTCGAAGAACGGGAACTTGGTGAACAGCCGCTCCCCGGTGGCGATGGGGATGCGCACGTTGCGCCGCACCTGCGCCATTTCGGAGACGTTCTCCTGCGACACCGGCTCCTCGAACCAGAAGGGACGGTACTTCTCGAGGCGCTGGCCGAGGTGGATGGCCGTGGCGACGTTGAACTTGGCGTGCACCTCGATCAGGATCTCGACGTGCGGCCCGACCGCCTCGCGCACCGCGGCGACACGGTCCTCGGTGAGCTGCGCCTCCTGGGGAGAGATTGTGTAGTAGTTGTGGGTGCCGAAGGGATCGAACTTCATTGCGTCGAAGCCCTTCTCGACCACCGCGCGCGCCCACGCGGCCATCTGCTCGGGGGTGCCGTTCCCCGAGTACCAGCCGTTGGCGTAGACGCGCACGTCGGGGCGCAGCGGCCCACCGAGCAGCTCGTAGATCGGGCGATCGAGGATCTTGCCCTTGAGGTCCCAGAGCGCGATGTCGATGCCCGAGAGAGCGGTGGTGCCCAGCGCGCCGCCGCGCGCCCAGGTGTCCTGGTAGAGGCGGGTCCAGTGCAGCTCGTGGTGCATCGGGTCCTTGCCGGCCAGGTAGTGCTCGACCCACTCCTCGAGGATGCTGAGGATCTGGGCGTCGTAGGAGTTGAGGCTCGCCTCGCCGATCCCGTACAGCTCGGGCTCGTCGGTGAGCAGCTTGAAGATGAGCCATGGACGGCGGGACGTCTTGAATTGGATCGTGACGCCGAGCGGCTCGATGCCGGTGATCTTGACCATTGTCGGGGGGCGCGGCTGAGACCGAACGGCTACTCGGGGCCGGCTTTGTCGGCGTTGCCGCCGATGCTCTTCCAGAAAGCCGTGCCGGCCTGCGCGGCGTTGTCGACGGCGACCTTGGGGGCGAGCTTGCCGCGGAAGCCGTCCATCAGGTGGGGCGTCATCGACTCGGCCAGCTCGTTGTACCGCTCGGCGAGCGGGCGGGTGCGTCCGTCTTTGTCGAGGAAGCCGGGCATGGCGATCTTCCAGAGCGGGTCGGTGGTGAAGGGCGGCGCCTCGAACAGGCTCTTGCGCGCCGGCGCGTTGCCGCCGGCGTTGGTGTACCACGCCATCTGCATCGCGGGTGAGTTCCACCACTTGCCGAACTCCCACGTCGCGTCCAAGTCTTTGCTCGCCCTGGCGATGGCGCT
>DASTZM010000323.1:0-5534 GCA_035764305.1 Chloroflexota bacterium
GGGCGGGCGGGGCGGGCGGGGCGGGCGGGGAGCACACACCCTTCTTCCACGTGTGCTCGTTCCACGGGCCTCACCCGGTGTTCGTCATCCCGGAGCCGTACTACTCGCTCTACGACCCAGCGCAGGCGCCGCAGCCGCCCAACTTCGACGACCCGATGGACGGTAAGCCCGCCTTCCAGCGCCTCTCGATCTGGCACCAGGCGGCGTACTCGCACGGCACGGTTTGGGATCAGTGGCGGAAGTCGATGGCGGTTTACTGGGGCTACATCACCTGGCTGGACGAACTGATCGGCCGCGTCCTGGGCCGCCTCGAGTCACTCGGCCTGGCCGAGAACACGATCGTCATGATGACGACCGACCACGGCGAGATGATGGGCGCGCACGGCCTGTTCCAGAAGTCATGCATGTACGAGGAGTCGCTGCGCGTGCCGTGCCTGGTCCGCGCCCCGGGCATGGTCCCCGCGGGGCGGCGCGTCGACGCGCCTGTCTCGCACGTCGACTTCGCTCCCACGCTGCTCTCGCTATGCGGCCTGTCGGTCGAAGGCACGCGCGCGATCGAGCCACAGGGACGCGACCTCTCGGCGTGGCTCACAGGCGACGAAGCGCCGCCGCCGGCTAACCGCGGCGCAACCGACGATCCGGCAGCCGGCGCGGTGTTCTGCGAGTACACGCCGCACAGCGAGGGGGAGCGCATGACCGACATTCGGTGCGCCGCCGGTCCGCGCTTCAAGTACGCCTGGAACCGCGACGACGTCCCCGAGCTGTACGACACGTGGACCGACCCCGCCGAGCTGCACAACCTGGCTGCGTCACCATCGCACGCCGCGATCCGCTCGCGGCTCCATGGCGCGCTGGTCGAGTGGATGCGGCGTACGGGTGATCACCTGGTAAGCGAGGTCGAAGGGGCCGCCGCGTGACCTCGTCCACGATCGCACCGAACACGCCGCACCGCGTGGCGGTGATCGGTCTGCGCAGCGTGGGCGGGGCGCACGTGCGCGCCTGGGCCGCCTACCAGCGGGCCAACCCGCACATTCGGCTCGTGGCAGTGTGCGACCTAGACGCCGAGCTGTGCCGGCGCGCCGCCGGGGAGTACGGTGTCCCCGAGACGTACGGCAGCGTCGACGATCTCCTGGCGCGCAGTGACGCGGACCTGATCACGATCTGCCTACCGACCGGCCTCCACGAGCGCATGGCCGCGGCGTGCTTCGAGCAGGGTCGCCACGTGCTGTGCGAGAAGCCGCCGGCGCTCGACCCTGACTCGGCCCAGCGCATGGCAGAGGCCGCTGCTGCCGCGAGCCGCGTTCTGGCGTATGGCTTTCAGCGGCGCTTCCATCCTCAGGTCCGCGCCGCGCTGGAGGTGGCGAAGTCGGGGTGCACCGGACCGCTCTTCTATGGTCGCTGCGGCTGGGTGCGCTCCGAGCCCAACGTGGGCGCGACAGTCCCCTGGAAGCTGGGCGCCTCCACCGGCGGGGGCGGGCTGCTCAACATCGGTATCCACTTGCTCGACGTCGCCTGGTATCTGATGGGCCGCCCGCGACCACTGACCGCGTCGGCGTTCGGCTCGACGCACGGCACGCGCCTGGTGGCCAGCGCCGCGAGCCTTCCCCTCCCAGCCGATCCCGCCCACGACACCACCGCCGCGCTCGTGCGGTTCGAGCACGACGACGGCACGCCTGCGGCGCTGCTCGTCGAATCGAGCCTGGCGCTGCACCGCCTCTCGCCACAGGGGGCCGCCACGGGCAGCCTGGCCACCGGCAGCCAGAGCGTGTACTGCGACCTGTCAGGCACCGAGGGTGGTCTGAGCGTGTATCCGCCCGCCTTCGTGTCTGGCCGCACCGTCGAGCCGCTCGCCGTCGAGGACGACGCCCGCGAGCAGACGACTCGACGGCTGTTGATCGAGGACTTCCTGCGCGCGGTCGATACTGGCACCCCACCGCGCGCCACCGCGGAAGACGGCGTCGCGATCATGCGCATCGTAGACACGATCGAGCGCTCGGCGGGCGAGCGACGGGAGCTCTCGATCTAGGCGCCGGCCGCGGGCGGCTCGGCGACGCACGCCGTCGCCAGGCGCTGGAACCCCAGGCGCGCGTACATCCGCGCGACGTCGTCGTCGCCGGCCGACAGGAACACCGTCCGGACACCGCGGCGCAGCGCGTCGTCCACCAACACGTCCACGACCGCCGCCCCGATCCCACGCCGCCGGAACGACGGCAGCGTGGCCACGCCGACCACCTCGCTGATCTCACCCACCGGCTGATGGCTCCCCACGCTCACGGGCCAGCCGTTGCACGCGTGGGTTGGGTCGGCGATCTCGGCCACCGCGCTGACCGTCCGCCCACTGCGCAGACGCTCTCGCCGGAAGGCGAGCTCCGCGGGCGTCGCTTCCCACGCCTTGGCAGCGACCGCCGCGAGCCCGGCCTCACCGACCGCGGTCCCTGCTGCCGCGAAGCCCAGACTGGCCACCGCGTCCATCCTCGCCAGGACCTCGTCCGACTCGTCCGCGCCGACCAGGCGCACGGCAACCCCAGCCGGCGCATGGATCCGCGCTGTGCCCGCGCGTGCCGCGCGGTCCAGCGCCATCAGCGGGTGGTCGTGTACGTGCAGCCCCGCCTCCCGCACCGCCGTGCGCAGCCCCGGCGCCGCCTCCGCCACCCACTCGAACGTCTCAGGCAGCCCCAGCTCGCGCTGGCGGGCGCGCACGCGGGCGACGTGGTCGGCGCTGAAGATGACGGCCGTGCTGTCGGCGGCCGCGGGGCGAGCACAGTACGGCCACCCTGACCCCTGCTTGACGAATAGCCGCAGCGGGGGAAGCTCCTCGACGCGCGACGCCGCGCGCGGCACCGCGTCGTAATAGGTCTCGATCCGCCGCAGCACCTCGCTCAGCCCCGCCACGCGCCAGATGGTGTCAGACGCCGATCTGCCCTGTGCGTGGTGGCTGCCCAGCCGATCGGGCTATGCCTACCCGGCTAGCGCTTTGGCGCACCGCGGCCGCCGCGCCACAGTTGGACATCGTGACCGCCGGCGCGTACGCGATCGACCTCCGGCCGCGCACGGCCCGGCGCACCGCGCCGGCGCCGCTGGCCCTGCTGGCGCTGGCGACCCTGGGGCTGGGGCGCTGCCGGGACGCCTTGCCCGGGCTGGTCGTCGCCGGCGCGCTGGTCGCACTGGTTGTCCGCCCGCTCCCTGGCCTTCTGGCGCTGCCTCCCGCTCTGACCGCCGCCATCCACGCGCCCGCCCTTCCTTCATTCGCGGTACCGGGCAGCCTGGCGTCTCTCCGCGCGAGCCAGCCGGATCCGGGCGTGCTACCGGCTTCGGGCGCCTCCGTCTCGCCGGCTTCACCGGCCACGCTGACGTCGGTCGCCGCGGCCGGGGCGGTATCTCCGGAGAGCGGCGTCCTGGCCGCGCTGCGCGCCCCCTGGACTGCGCCGGCGCTCGCGACCGCACCCTTCCCGGCCCACATCGAAGCCTGGCGCCCGCTGGTCCGCGAGCTGCTTGGCGAGGCATGGCAAGAGGGACGCCTGGACGGGCCGGCGGCCCGCATCGACGACGACCTGGTACTGGCCCTGATCCGCCAGGAAAGTCAGGGCGACCCCAACGCCGAATCCTGGGTCGGGGCGATTGGCCTGATGCAGGTGATGCCGTTCACGTTCGCCGACGTCATGGCCGGCGACCGCGCCCTGACGTGCGCCATCGATCTGGCCGCGATGTGGGACGTGCGCTCCAACATGCGCGCCGGGCTGCGCTACCTGGCGCTGGCTATGAACGCGCACGAGGGCAACGTCTACTGGGCGCTCGCCGCCTACAACGCCGGCATCGACGCCGTGTCGGACTGGCGTGCCGCCGGGCTGTACGCCGTCCCGCCGGCGGGCGGCTATTGGGAGACGGCCGACTACGCGCAGCGCATCCTGCGCGACTACCTGTCCCGACGGCCCGACGTGGCCCCCTTGATCCACGTCCCCGACGCGATGCCCCAGGCCCACGTCCCCGGCGCCCTGCGCCTGCTGCAGGAGCTGGACACGCAGCGCGGCGGCCCGCGCCCGAAGGAGTGGATCCCGCGCTGCGGTAGGTAACCACCTACCATCTCGCGCGTGACTGTCCCCCCAAAGGTCGCCTGGGCAATCGTCGGCACCTCGGACATCGTGGAGCGCCGCGCCGCCGACGCCATCCTCCAGCAGCCCGACTCCACCGTCCACGCCGTCCACTCGCGCTCGCTGCCCCGCGCACAGGAGTTCGCCCGGCGCTACGGCGCGCCCGTCGCGACCGACGACCTGGACACTCTGCTTGCGGACGAGCGCGTCGACGCGGTGTACGTCGCCACCGAGGTCGACCGTCACGCTGAGCAGACCATCGCCGCGTGCAACGCCGGCAAGCACGTGCTGGTCGAGAAGCCGATGGCGCTCACGCCCGAGGAGTGCCGGGCGATGATCGAGCCGGCCCGGAAGAACAGCGTCAACCTGGCCGTCGCGTACTACGCCCGCTTCTTCGAGAAGTCGGCCGCGATGAAGCGCGTCGTCGACGGCGGCCACCTGGGCCGTGTGGTCCGCGCCACCATCACGCAGCTGGCCTACACCAACCCGGATCCCACCCATCCGAAGTACTGGCGCGTCACGGGCCGCGGCGGCGGCAACCTCCTGGCCGACGTCGGCTCGCACCGCCTCGACCTGCTCATGTACTGGCTCGGCCGCCCCACACGCGTTGCGGGGCTCGCGGACACGCTCTCGATGCCCTACGCCGCGCCGGACACCGAGACGGCTCTGGTCCAGTTTGCCTCGGGGGCGCACGCCACGGTGCTGTGCAGCGCCAACATCCCGCGCGGCATCCGGCAGACTGCTGGTCCCTCCAACGCGAGCGGCGACACGAGCATCGAGCTGTACGGCAGCGAAGGCGCGCTGCTCACCGACCCGTGGTCGGACGCTCCCGTTCAGCTGCTCGGCCCGAAGGGCGCGTCCTTTGAGCCGATCACGTGTCAGCGCCCTACCAACGCCCACGGTCCGCTGATGGACGACTTCGCGCGCTCAATCATCGAGTCTCGCCCACCGCGCTTCTCCCCCGAAGAGGCGCTGTGGACCACGGCCGTGATCCATGGCGCCGCGGAGTCGGCCAAGCGCGGGAGGTTCGTCGATCTGTCGAGGGTCTAGAAGCGCTTTCTGACCCCACCCTTACAATCGCCCCATGCCCGTCCGCATCGGCTTCGCCGGCACCGGGGGCATCGCCGCCGCCCACCTGATCAACCTGGTCCGGATCCCGGAGGCGGAGGTCGTCGCGCTGTACGACGTCGACCGGGAGCGCTGCGAGGTCGCGATGCGGCGCATCAACGGGCAGCAGGACCAGGCGGCGCGCGCTGGTAGTCCGGAGCCGCGCAAGCTCCAGGCCAAGGTCTACACCGACGACCGCACCATGCTCGGCGAGGCGGATCGCCGTCGCGCGGCCGATCCCCGACGCGGCCCCGGTGACGAGCGCGACACGGCCAGCGAGGGGTCGAGCGTCAGCCATGCTGCGCCGTCGCGAACCGGGCGACATGGACCGGTCGATCG
>DASTZM010000324.1:0-2994 GCA_035764305.1 Chloroflexota bacterium
TGGTCTGGACGACCACGCCCTGGACGCTCGCGGCGAACGTCGCCGCCGCGGTGCATCCCGAGCTGACGTACGTAAAGGTGCGGCAGGGTGCAGACGTGCTGTACGTCTCGAAGGGCGCGCTGGCGAACGCCGTGCGCGGGAAGCATGAAGTGCTCGGCGACGTCGCCGGCTCGGAGATGGAAGGGTGGCGCTACCGCGGACCGTTTGATGAGCTGTCCGCGGTAGCAGAGGCCGGCGCGCCTGAGGCGCACCGCGTGATCGTGTGGAAGGACGTGTCCGACGCCGAGGGGACCGGCATCGTCCACATCGCTCCGGGCTGCGGGAAAGAGGACTTCGAGCTCGGGAAGGAGTTCGGGCTCCCGGCGATCGCACCCCTCGACGAGTTCGGGAACTACCTGCCGGGCTACGACTGGCTAACCGGGCAGAACGCTGCGGCCGTGCCGCAGCCAATCGTCGACGACCTGACGAAGAAGTCGCTGCTCCTGCGAGCCGAGCCATACACGCACCGCTATCCCCACTGCTGGCGCTGCCACTCGCAGCTCGTCTTCCGGCTCGTGGACGAGTGGTTCATCTCGATGGATGGGCTGCGCGAGGAGATCATGGACGTCGTCCGCAAGATCCGCTGGATCCCGAGCTGGGGCCTCGAGCGCGAGCTCGACTGGCTGCGCAACATGGGCGACTGGATGATCTCCAAGAAGAATCGCTACTGGGGACTCGCGCTGCCCTTCTGGGTGTGTGAGTCCTGCAACGAGTTCGAGGTGATTGGTAGCGAGTCGGAGCTCGAGGAGCGCGCCACCGAGGGGTGGGAGGAGTTCGAGGGGCACAGCCCGCACAAGCCGTGGATCGACGCAGTCAAGATCGAATGCCGCAAGTGCGGTGGGAAGGCGTCGCGCATCGGCGACGTCGGGAACCCGTGGCTCGACGCGGGGATCGTGACGTACTCCACCCTCGGCTACCGCGAGGACCGCGACTTCTGGGAGAAGTGGTTCCCGGCCGACTTCATCACAGAGAGCTTCCCCGGGCAGTTCCGCAACTGGTTCTACTCGCTGCTCACGATGAGCACGGTGCTGGAGAACCGGGAGCCGTTCAAGGCGGTTCTCGGCTACCAGCTGATGCGCGACGAGCGCGGCGAGGAGATGCACAAATCGAAGGGCAACTCGATCGAGTTCAATGAGGCCGCCGACCGCGTGGGGGCCAGCGTCATGCGCTGGCTGTTCACCGGCGCAAGCCTCGACGCCAACCTCAACTTCGGCTTCAGCCTGGCCGAAGACGTCAAGCGCAAGCTTCTCACGCTCTGGAACGTCTACGCGTTCTTCAGCAACTACGCGCGTCTCGACGGCTTTGACCCCACCGGCGTGAGCGTCGAGGTCGCGAAGCGTCCTGCTCTGGATCGGTGGATCCTGGCCGAGCTGTTCGAGCTCGTGAAGACAGCGACCGACCGGTACGAGAACTTCGACGCTGCGACCGTGACTCGGCGCGTCGAGGCCTTCGTGGACGACCTGTCCAACTGGTACGTGCGCCGCGGGCGGCCGCGCTACTGGAGGAGCGTCTCCGACGACGACAAGACCGCCGCCTACCTCACGCTCTGGGAGGTCCTCACCACGCTCGCCAGGCTGCTGGCGCCGGCGATGCCGTTCCTTGCAGAGGAGCTCTACCAGAACCTGGTGCGCGGTGTCGACGCCTCGGCCCCCGAGTCGGTGCACCACTGCGAGTGGCCCGAGGCCAACACCGCGTGGGAGGACGAGGTGCTGCGCGACGCGATGCGGACCGTCCGTCAAGTGGTGGGACTGGCGCGCGCGGCGCGCCAGAAGAGCAAGATGAAAGTGCGCCAGCCGCTGCCGGCGCTGCTGGTGCGCGTGAAGAGCGATCGCGAGCGCCAGGCCGTCGCCAGTCTGGAGGACCAGATCCTGGACGAGCTGAACGTTAAGCGCGTGGAGCTCGTCGAGGAGACGGCAGACCTCGTCTCGTACAAGATCAAGCCGAACTTCAAGCTCCTCGGCCCGCGCTTTGGGCCGCAGGTGAACGCCGTGGCGAAGGCGCTGCAAGAGGCGGACGCAGCCGAGTTGGCGCGTCGTCGTACCGCGGGCGAGCATGTCGCCCTCGTCGTCGGTGGCCTCGAGGTCGACATCCCCTCAGAGGAGTTCGACGTCGAGACCGCCGCGGCGGAAGGGTATGAGGTGATCGAGGAAGGCGGCTATCTGGTCGCGTTGGATACCCGCCTGTCACCCGAGCTACGGGAGGAGGGCCTTGCGCGCGAGCTGGTGCGCCGTCTGAACGACATGCGCAAGGACGCGGGGTTCCGGGTCGAGGACCGGATCGTCACGTACTACGCCGGAGAGGAACCGGCCCAGCGCGTCTTCGAACGCTTCGCCGACTACATCCGTCAGGAAACGCTCAGCGTGCGGCTCGAGTGCGGCCGCGGGAACGGCGCGGCGCACGCCGAGACGGTGTCGCTAGACGGCGTCAGCGTGGCGCTAGCCGTGGAGCGCGTGTAGTCCGGAGTACGCGGCCTGGCTTTCGCTCAGCTCGGCGGCGAGCGCCAGGCCGCACGTCGGGCAGAGGAGCAGAGACACCTCGACGTCGCCCGACAGGCACGTCTCACGGTGGGCGCGCCGCGTCGTCTGGCTCGCGCGCACGCGCCGCAGACAGACCGGGCAGTAGTGCCCGGTTGCGGTGGAAGCGGCGCTAAGTGGGTTAATCACGGCGGGGTGGCGGCACCCCCACGTAACGCATGCAGCATGCCGCCTGTGCGTCACAACGCGGCGCGTGCGGCTACGTTGCGATGACGATCCTGTTACCGCCGCGCGCTGAACCTGAGCCAGCTAGCCCCGGCCGCGCCGGTCGTCGTCGACGCGGTCGTCCAGCCCCACGGCCCGGCCGCTCCCCGGGCCAGAGTTCGAGCCGGTCGCGCCGCGTCCCGAGCTTCCACGTTGCCCCGCGGGAGGCTGAGCACTCGCGGCGGGCCGCCCACCTGGCGTCGGCACGGCCGCGGCG
>DASTZM010000325.1:0-6744 GCA_035764305.1 Chloroflexota bacterium
AGCCTTAAGAAGGAAGCTAGAAGCCAGCGCGCTTGTCGCAGACGTTCAAGAGCGGCTCGCCGGCGAGGAAGCGGCGCACGTTCTCACGCAGGATGGCCTGGCCCCGCTCAGTGGTCTGGCGTGAGGCGCCCGACGAGTGCGGCGAGATGATCACGTTTGGCAGCTCCCAGAGGGGGTGCTCGGCCGGCAGCGGCTCCGGATCGGTGGCGTCGATGCCCGCCCCCGCGAGACGACCATTCTTGAGCGCGTCCGCCAGCGCGTCCTGATCGACGATCCCGCCGCGCGACATGACGAAGATGGACGCGGTGGGCTTCATAAGCGCCAGCTCGCGCTTCCCGATCAGTCCGCGCGTCTGGGGGGTGATGGGAATGGCGATGGCGAGATAGTCGGCTTCCTTTAGTAAGTCATCCAGGCGCTCGAGCGGCAGCACCTCCGCCACGCCGGGGCAGTCGGCCGCCAGGTTGACGTCGACGCCGCGGATCTCCATCCCGAACCCCAGGCCGCGCCGCGCGATCTCCGACCCGATCTTGCCCAGCCCGACGATCCCGAGCACGCTGCCGGACAGCTCCTTGACGTTGCGCGAGCGGGCGGGACGGTCCCACCGCTTCGCCGACTTGTCGGCCAGGAGCGTCGGGACGTCGCGCGACAGCGCGAGGATGAAGGCGAAGCAGTGGTCGGCGATCGTCGCGGCGTGCGCGCCGCGCGCGTTGGTGAGGGTGACGTGGTCCATCTCGACCAGCGCGGGGACGCTGCGGATACGCTCGATGCCCGCGCTGGTGCAGTGCACCCACCGCAGCTTCTTCGCCGCCGGCAGCGCATCCGGATGAGGCCACGAGATGATCGCATCGGCGTCGGCCAGCTCGCGCTTCTGCGCCTCGGCGTCGGCCACGGCGACGAACGTGGCCTGTGGAAACTCCTGCTGCAGCTTCTCGACCTGCGTCGCGGACCCGCCCGCGATGACGATCTTCGTGGTTGCGCTCATAACGGGCGCGCACTGTAACACGACCGAGAAAGTCTTTACGGAGCTCTAAGACAACTGAGTGCGCGCGCACTACACGGCACAGTTCTTGTCTTCATTATTGAAGTATGGACACTCTTAAGCGACGCGGAATCCTGATCACGGGCGCGGCGGCGGCTCTGGCCGCGTGCGGCCCGACTGGCTCCACCGGTACCGGCGGCACCAGCACCGGCAGCTCGAGCTCCGGCGGCAGCACCAGCCAGAATGCGCAGCCGAGCCAGCAGGCGGCGGTGCCGCTGGCGGATAAGCAGCTGCTGGTGCTCAACGCCGGGGCCGAGCCCGACTCGATCGACCCCCAGAAGGCGAGCTTCGTCGGCGAGATCGGTGTCATCATGCGCGTCTTCTCCAACCTGCTCACCTACAACGACAAGGGCGAGCTGGTGCCCGAGATGGCGGAGAAGATGCCCACCGTCTCCGCCGACGGCAAGACGATGACCTTCACGCTCAAGTCCGGGCTGAAGTACTCTGACGGCCGGGCGCTCACAGCCAAGGACTTCGAGTACGCCTGGAAGCGCCACCTCGATCCGCGCACCAAGGGCGAGTACGCGTTCACCGGCTACGTCATCGAGGGGGCGGAGGAGCTGAACGAGTCCAAGGCGACCGACGCGGCGACACTCAGCGACCTGATGGACAAGGTGGGGGTCAAGGCGACCGACGAAAAGACGCTCCAGTTCAAGCTGAAGACCGCGGCGCCGTGGTTCATGAGCGTACTGGCCACGTGGTGCGGCGTCCCCACGCGCCAGGACATGATCGAGAAGGGCGGCGAGAAGTGGACCGAGCCCGCCACCTACATTGGCAACGGTCCGTACAAGCTGGTCACCTGGCAGCACCAGGATCGGATGGCCTTCGAGGCCAACCCGAACTACCACAAGGGCGCGCCACCGCTGAAGAACGTCGAGCTGGCGATGATCAACGAGCCGGCGGTGGCGTTCGCGGCGTACAAGAACGGCGAGCTGGACGTGGTGGGCGTGCAGGCGGAGGACATGCCCGCGGTGAACGGCGACGCGCAGCTCAAGCAGCAGTACCAGCGCTACCCGGGCAGCTGCTCCTACTACGTCGGCATGAACACCAAGATCGCGCCGTTCGACAAGGCGCCGGTGCGCAAGGCGATCGGGGCGTCGTTCAACCGGCAGTCGTTCGTCGACAACGTCCTCGGTGGGATCGGGCTGCCTTCGGAGCAGTTCCTGCCGCCCAAGTTCCCGGGGTACTACGACGACCTGAAGGGACAGAAGTTCGACGCGGCGGGGGCGAAGAAGCTGCTGGCCGATGGCGGCTTCGCCGACCCGAAGAGCTTCCCGCAGGTCAAGTTCACGTACTCCTCCAACGCGCGCAACAAGGTGCGCGTGGAGGCGCTGGTGAACATGCTCCAGCAGAACCTGGGCATCACGGTACTGGCCGATCCGGTGGAGAGCCGCGCCTTCACCGCCCTGACCAAGGACCAGGCGACGACGCCGCCGATGTACCTGCTGGGGTGGTGCCAGGACTACCCGGACCCGCAGAACTGGTACTCCACCGTGTTCCACTCCCGCGCGTCGGTCAGCCACACGGGCTGGAAGAACGCCGAGTTCGACAAGCTGGTGGAGCAGGGGGACGTGGAACAGGACAAGGCGAAGCGGAACGACGCGTACAAGAAGGCGGCGCAGATTCTGATCGACGACGCGCCGGTGGCGTTTCTGTACTACGGCGTGGTGTCGCGCCTGGTGAAGCCGCACGTGCAGGGGCTGCCGCAGAACCCGCTCGATTACTTCGAGGGGCAGTCAAACCTGTTCAACGTCAAGATCGGCAAGCATTAGGTCGGGCCGCACACCCCAGTGCGCGTAGCATTGGGGTGTGCGGTTTGGCATCCATGTCCATGCCTTTGGCGTGTACGCCGACCCGCGCGTTGTCGTGGAGCTGGCGCGGGAAGCCGAGGATGCGGGCTGGGACGGTGTCTTCGTCAACGACCACCTTGCCGCGCGCACGACGCATGGCCCTTCTCCGGTGGCTAACCCCTGGATCGCGCTCGCCGCAATCGCTACGAGTACGACGCGCGTCCGCATCGGCCCGATGGTCGCCGCCCTTCCGCGGCGCCGTCCGTGGCAGATCGCCAGCGAGACGGTCACCCTCGACCACCTCTCCGGCGGACGCCTGATCCTCGGCGTCGGCTCGGGTACGGGGATCGACCGCAGCTTCACACCCTTCAGCGAAACACGGGATCTGCGCACCCGCGCGGCCCTGCTGGACGAGTCACTTGACATACTCTCCGGCCTCTGGCGCGGGCAGCCGTTCAGCTTCTCCGGCCGCCACTTCACTGTCAAGGACGCAGCGATGCGTCCCTCGCCGCTCCAGCGCCCGCGCATCCCCGTGTGGATCGCCGGCCACTGGCCCCACCGGCGCCCGTTCGACCGCGCCGCCCGGTGGGACGGCATGTTCGTTGACGCTGACGGGACCGACTGGCTGCGCGGCGAGATCGTCCCGCCCGACACACTGCGCGCGTGCGTCGATTACACCCGCTCCCGGCGCCGCGAGGCGGGTCGCGACGGCCCGTTCGACGTCGCGATCGGCGGCTTCTCGCCCAAAGACCGCTCCGCCGCGGTCGAGCGCCTCGCACCCTACGCCGGCGCCGGCCTCACGTGGTGGGTCGAGGGTATCCGTGACGGCCTCGGCACCCCCGAAGAACACCACACCACCATCCGCCGCGGCCCGCCGCGCGCCTGAGCGCTACCCGCCCAGGTTGTACTGCTTCAGCTCGACCTCGTGGCCGTCTGGGTCGCGTACGTAGATGCTCGTTCCGTCGCCGTGACCGCCCCACCGTTTGGCGGGTCCCGTGACGATTTCTACTCCGCGCTGCCGCAGGTAGTCCGCCAGCGCCGCGGGGTCATGCGCCTCGATCTCGAGCGAGTAGTGGTCCAGCCCCGAGTCCTTGTCGTCGGCGGGCGCCTTGTAGCCCGGCGACGGCTGCAGGAACACCACACAGTTCCCCGCCCGCAGCGCCACCAGGGAGACGGTCCCATCGGCTCGCGTGTTGCGTTTGACCTCGCGCATCCCGAGCACGCCGCCGTAGAAAGCGATCGACTTCTCGAGGTCGGCGACGCGCAGGTTGAGGTGGTCCAGCCCGAGGACGCTCACCGGCGTATCCCGCCGGGCTGAGGCCGCCGAAGCCGCCGGGGTCGATCGATCGCCCATCGCGCGGTGATCCTACCGCGCGCTGGGCGAGGCGCGGTGTGCTAGGCGGCGCCGGCGAGCCGCCCCTCGTAGCTCGCCGGCGCGATGGTCGGGGCGGCGGGCATGGCCGAGAGGAGGTTGCGCGCCGCCTGGCGGCGGCGGCTCCCCGAGTAGGCGACCCGGTCGGCGCCGGGGGATGAGTCGGTCCACGTCGCCTCGGCGCTCAGGCGCATCAGGTCGCGCGCCGCGCCGGCCAGGCTGGTGGGAGGGGCCAGGCATCCCAAGAGGGCGAGCTCCGCCTCGGTGACCGCGGGCGCATCGAGGCGCAGCACGGCATCGGGCAGTGTCGTGCCGAAGGTGCGCTCCGGCGAGAGCGCGGCGCGGCGCGCCGCGGTGGCCGGCGACGCCAGGAAGGCAGCGCAGAACGAGGAATCGATCAGCGCCGCGTTCAACACCTGCGCCAGCCCCCGCGAAAGCGCGGGCTCGTTCGCTAAAGCTGGCCCCACCGGTGGCGCGGGAGGTGGGGGCGCGAGCTCCGCCAGGAGCTCGCGCGAGACCACCGTCACCGCCGGCACCGCCGGGGAGGAGATGTCGTGGGGCGCCGCCGTGACCGGGGGGCGGACGCGGCGGCGCCCCTGAAGTGGAGTGAGGGAGAAGTCCAGTGGCGCATCGTGCACGCTCATCGCGTGTACTCCCCCACCCGCGGCGCGCGGCGGCTCAGGCCAGTGCCCCACCTGCGTGGAACCCTCCGGCATCCGGCCAGCGCCGGGGTCGAAGCGCATGGGAGCGCGCCCAGGGTGGAGTCGTGTCTGCAGCGCCACGCTTGTACTCCTCGTATGGTGTCTTGTATGTTCTGACGCGCCCCGCGGCCGCCGACGGATCGGCGCGCATCGTGCGCCACACCAGGTAGAACAACCCGGCGCCGATCGCCACGTCACCCGCGCTCATCACCTTGCGCTTCGGGAGCGGCGGCGTGACCAGCTGGTCTGCAAGCAAGACCAGCTGCGTGTCCTCGGGCGCCCGGACGGCGTCCTTGGACCACGGCAGCCGCTGCCCCACCAGCGCCTCGCCGGCGGCGACGCTCTCGACGCGCCCAGCCCGCACAAGCGACTCCGGGCTGATCGGCATCAGCCCGCCGTTGGCGCAGATCACCGCCAGGTTGGCCAGCGTCCCCACCAGCACGAGCCACATGCCGGGGACACCGCGATTCAGCGCGGCGAACGCGGCGATGGCGCCGGTCGTGAGCGGCAGTGCCACCCGCAGTGGATCCACGGCCGCACCGGAGGGAGGCGCCAGGACCAGCGCGGTCTGCAGCGCGAGCGGCAGCAGCAGCAGCCACACCCGGTTGAGCCGCAGCGCCGCCAGGCTGGCGAAACGCCCGCCCGCGAGTCGTCCGGTCAGCCCACCGGCCGCGATCGGCAACCAGAAGAAAATCAAGGAATAGCGTAGGAGTCCGCTGCGCCCGCTCCGACGGCCAGCAGGCCAAGTGTCAGGGCGATCCACAGCAGACGCAGGGACGGATACGATGCCAGTTGAGTCAGCTTGTGCATGAGTGTTCTCTCCTTGTGTAGAGCGCCGCGGCGGAATGGATGCCCGCGCATCCTTCCCCCTTCCGCCCAGCGCGTCCTAGCGAGGACACCCACAACACTAAGCGTCTGACTTACAGCGCTCTTACACCTGCCCGCCTACCTGACCAATTGTCCGAAGAGTGGGCCCGGACTACCTCATCCACCGGAAGCCAGCCGCTCGTACACCTGCCGCAGCCGGCGGCGCGCCATGTCCAGCGGCCTTCCCGTCTCGGTCTCTGTCTCGTCGACGTGCTGCCGGTAAAAGAGGAGGCCGGCCATCGGCTCCCCCAGGCGCTCGTAACACTCCAGGACGCGCGCGTGGATGGCGTCATTGTGCGGTTGCATCTCGAGCAGGCGCTGGCACCACACCAGGCACGATCGGTAGTCGCCGGCGTTCCACGTCAGGTCGGTCAGCTGCGCCAGCACGGTCAGCCACCGTTGCTCGAAGCGGCGTCGGTGCTCCTCCGCCCATTCGGCGTAACACTCCGGGAAGAACGGCCCGCGGTACATCGTCGCCGCCGCCTCCAAGAGCCGGCGGCGCTCCTCTGTCCCCACACCCGGCCGCGCGGCGGAGTCGATGGTGCCCTCGAAGGTCCGCACGTCGGCGGTCACCGGCGCCGCCGGGTTGAGGCGATACGACACCTCGGTCGACGTGTCGGTGACGAAGAGCTCGGGATAGAGCGCCTGACGGAGCCGGTGGAGCGTCGTGTGCACCAGCGACACATCCTGCCCCTCCTCGGCCTCCGGCCACACGTCCGCCGTCAGCTCGTCGCGACGCCGGCCCTCCGGGAAGAGCGTCAGGTAGGACAGCACCTCCCGCGTGCGGCTCCGCGGAGGCAGGCCGGTCGTCACCTCCACACCGTCGCGCCGTACAGAGAACTCGCCGAACAGCCTGATGAGCACGGGGGACAGCTCAGGCGGCGCCTCGGGTGGCGCGGGCGCGCTGACCTCGCGCACCTCGCCCGCAGCCGAGCGGTCCAGCAGGTCCAGCGCGGCGGCGATGAGCTCCGGCGC
>DASTZM010000326.1:0-11339 GCA_035764305.1 Chloroflexota bacterium
CGCTTCCCGAGACGCTGCTGGAGAGCGAGCTGTTCGGTCACGAGAAGGGGGCCTTCACGAGCGCGCACCAGCAGCGCAAGGGGCGCTTCGAGATGGCGCACCGAGGAACCATCTTTCTGGACGAGATCGGCGAGATGACGCTCGCCACGCAGCGAAAGCTGCTGCGCGTCCTCCAGGACCGCGAGTTCGAGCGCGTTGGTGGCAGCATCCCGATCAAAGTCGACGTGCGCGTCGTGGCAGCGACGAACAAGTGGCTGCCCGACGAGGTCGCCAAGGGGAACTTCCGGGAGGATCTGTACTACCGCCTCAACGTCGTCACGATCGACATGCCCGCGTTGCGCGAGCGGCACCACCCCGATCCCAACCTGGACGACGTCCGCAACCTGACTCTCCGTTTCCTGGATAAGCACCGCTGGGGGAACTCACCCACGCCGACGCGCATCTCTGAGGAAGCGCTCCAGAAGATCATGGAGCACGACTTCCCCGGCAACGTGCGCGAGCTGGAGAACCTGGTCGAACGCGCCGTGCTGATGAGCCAGGGCGACATCATCACCCCCGACCACATTGTCTTCTCGCATTCTCCGCTGATGGGCTCCGCCGGCAGCGCTTTGGACATCGAGGCCGCGGTGCGCCGGGGGCAGCCGCTGACCGACCTGCTGGCAAGCGTCGAGCGCCGCGCGATCAACTTCGCGCTCCGTGAGGCGGGAGACCGCCCAGGGGCAGCGCGCATGCTGGGCGTGACCGACGCCGACCTGGCCAAGAAGCTGAAGGCGCTCGAGATCGACGCCTAGGTCCCGAAACCGGGTAGGGGCGGACGCGGTCCGCTAACGCCCTGGGGCCCGCGCGGTGTGCGTGCCCGGTTGCTGGCACGGTACTTGCATACCGGTGCCTCCGCGCCTGCAAGTTTTGGACCAAGCGGCGCGACTGGTACACCGGAGGTAGGGATATTGATCGACGGTATGGAGCTCTCTCAGGTCGCGACGACCTCGATGAAGGTGTCGCCGCGCCTCGTGGCGATGAACCACGTGCTCGAGCTTTCCTCGATGGAGCTCCAGAACCTGATCTCGCAGGAGCTTTCCGAGAACCCCGCGCTTGAGATGGAGGAGAAGGACGCCTGTCCCCGCTGCGGCGCAGCGCTGGTCAAGCTGGTCTGCCCGCACTGCATGACCAGTCCGAAGCAAAAGGAGCTGGACGAGCAGCAGGCCGCCGAGCAGGCGATGACGCGCGACGACTACTTCTATGAAGAAGGGCCGTCGATGGCGCGCAAGGACCCCGACGACGACTTCGACCCGATGGTGCGCGTCGCGTCGGAGATGAGCCTGCAAGAGCACCTGATGCGCGAGCTCGGCTCGGTGCTGACGCCGGAGCAGATGCTCATCGCGGAGTTCCTGGTAGGCAACCTGGACGAGCGCGGCTTCCTGGACACCACGGTGGACGACGCGGCGTACCAGCTCGGCGTCGCTCCCGAGGAGGTCGAGGCGGTCCTGAAGGAGCTACAGCAGCAGGAGCCGGTGGGAGTGGGCGCGCGCGACCTGAGGGAGTGCCTGCTGCTGCAGATCGACTGGCTGGCGGAGCAGAACATCACCCACCCGCACGCGCGTGAGATCATCGAGAATCACCTCGACAAGCTGGGCGAGCACAAATTCAGCCGCATCGCCCAAGAGATGCGCGTGGGAAGCCAGGCGGTGGCCGACGCGGCGCAGTTCATCAAGAAGTACCTGAACCCGTTCCCGGCACAGGGCCGTCCCACCGAAGGTGTCGCTTCGGGGTACGTGCTACCGGACGTGATCATCACGAAGCGCGGCATCGGCTTCGAGGTCGACGTGGTGGAGAGCAAGCGCATCTTCCTGCGCATCAACCCGCTGTACCGCGAGCTGATGATGCGGACCGAGCAGGAGGCGGGGAAGCTCTCGGACGACGAAAAGAAGCACGTCCAGCAGTACGTGTCGCGTGCGCGACTGTTCATGGCGAACATCGATCAGCGGCGCCAGACGCTGCAGCGCATCGCGGCGTTCCTGGTGAGCTACCAGGGGGAGTACCTGGACAAGGGCGTGCGCCACCTGCGCCCGCTGACGCGCGCCATGGTGGCGGCGGAGCTGGGTGTGCACGAGTCGACCGTGTCGCGCGCGACGGCGTCCAAGTACATCATGCTCCCCTCGGGAGAGGTGGTGCCGCTGTCCAACTTCTTCACGCCGTCTCTTTCGGCCAAGGACGTGATCAAGGACATGATCACGAACGAGAGCGAGCCGCTGACCGACGAGCAGATCGCCGAGCGGCTGAGCAAGATGGGCATCGTCGTGGCGCGGCGCACTGTCGCGAAGTACCGCGAGCAGCTCGGCATCCTGCCAAGCATCTTGAGGTAATCCGTATCCTCGGTCCATGCGGATCGAGGACCTCAAGGGGAAGCAGGTCGGCGGACTCGTTTCGGGCGGGCTCGACTCCTCCACCATCACGCACTGGCTGAAAGCCAACGGCGCCGAGCCCCACTGCTTCACGGTCGATCTCGGGCAGCCGGACGAGCCAGACCTCGAGGTCGTGCGCCAGCGCATGCTGGCGTGCGGCGCCGCGACCGCCACGATCCTGGCCGGCCAGGCGCCGCTGGTCGAAGCGGGGCTCAAGGTGATCCAGGCGCAGGCGCGCTACGAGGGTGGCTACTGGAACACCACCGGCATCGCGCGGTACATCACCACCCGCCTGGCGATCGACGCGCTGCGCGAGCGCGGCATCTCGATCCTGTTTCACGGCGCCACGGGGCGCGGCAACGACCAGGTGCGCTTCCAGCTGGCGACGAACATGCTCGCGCCCGAGATGCAGGTCTACGCGCCGTGGCGCGACCCGCGGATGCTCGACACCTTCGGTGGCCGGAAGGAGATGGTGGAGTACGCCGCGACCTATGGCCTGCCGATCAAGGCGTCGGTGGAGAAGATCTACTCGACCGACGCCAACCTGCTGGGCCTGACGCACGAGGCGGGGCGCCTCGAATCGCTCGAGACGCCGGCGACGCTGGTCGAACCCGAGTTCGGCGTCTGGCCGTGGGATGCGCCGCCGACGCCGCGCATCGTCTCGATCCGCTGGGAGGCGGGGCGCCCGGTCGCGCTCGACGGCAAAGATCTCCGGCTGGTGGACATGTTCAGGGCAGCGAACAGCATCGCGGGAGAGTACGGGGTGGGGATCGGGCGCCACGTGGTGGAGAACCGGTTCGTGGGCATCAAGTCGCGCGGGGTGTACGAGGCGCCCGGCATGGAGCTGCTGGGCCAGGCGTACGAGTACCTGCTCCAGCTGTACCTCGACCGGCGGGCGCGGGAGCTGTTCGAGCAGGTGTCACGTTTCATCGCGGTGCAGATCTATCAGGGGTACTGGTACGACCTAGGCACAACGGCGGCGCTCGCCGCAGTCGAGCGCTTCGCGTCGGTCGTGACGGGAACCGTGACGCTGCGGCTGTCTCGCGGGCACGTGGTCTTCGAGGGAATCACGGGGGCAGAGGGCGGGCTCTACGCGGAGGACGACGCGTCGATGGAGCGCGCCGGCGCCTTCGACCACGCCGATGCCGAGGGATTCCTGCGGGTGCTGGGCGTTCCGGCGCGGAACTACGCGCAGATGCTCGAGCGCCTCGGCCGCCTGGAGCGCGAATGAGCGTCCTGGACTCGCTGCGGCTCGAGGGCCGCGTGGCGCTGGTGAGCGGCGCGAGTCATGGGATCGGGGAGGCGATCGCCGTCGCGTACGCCCAGGCAGGGGCCGACGTGGCCATCGCGGCGCGCAGCGAGAGCGATCTGGCGCGCGTCGCGGAGCGGATCAGACGCGAGGGCAGGCGCGTGGCGGTGATCCCGACCGACGTCGCGGACCTGGCGCAGCTGGGGCCGATGGTGGACGGCGCTGCCGAGCAGCTGGGCGAGCCGAGCATCCTGGCGAACGTCGCGGGGACGACGCTGCGGAAGGCGATGCTCGACGTCACGCCCGACGAGTGGCAGCGCATCGTCGACGTCAATCTGCGCAGCGTGTACTTCGCGTCGCAGGCGTTCGTGCGGCGCCTGGTGGCGCGCGACGCTGGGTGGGGGAAGATCACGAACATCGCCAGCATGACGAGCTATCGCGGCTTCGACGGCAGCTCGGTCTATGGCATGACCAAGACGGCGGTGGTGAACCTGACGCAGATGCAGGCGGTGGAGTGGGTGCGGTACGGCGTGCGGGCGAACGCGATCGCACCGGGGTGGATCGAGACGCCGATGACCGCGGGCATGGCGCCGTCACGCCGGCGGTGGGTGGAAGAGCACGTGCCGCAGGGTCACTACGGCGCTCCAGAAGATCTGGCGGGGCTCGCGGTGTACCTGGCCAGCCCGGCGAGCGACTACTGCACGGGTCAGACCTTCCCGGTCGACGGCGGCTTCACCGCGGGCAACCCCTGGCCTCCCGCCGACGGGCAGACCAGCCACTACAAGTAGCCCGCACGGCTAGCCCGCACGGCGCTCAACCGAGCCCGAGCCGCACGATCTCGGGGCGCAGCCCCTTGAGGGAGAGCGTGAGCACCTGCTCCGCCCGCAGGCGGGTGCGCTGCACCGCGTGCAGAAGCACGTCGGGGCGCTCGGTGAGTGCGATGGCGACTCCGCCCGGGGCGAGGATGCGCTGCAGCTCGCGCGCCCAGTCGAGATACAGCCCGGGCAGCGCGGCGGCGTCGAGTACCTGCCGGCCAAAGGGCAGATTGGTGGCGACGGCATCGACCGAACGGGCGTCGAGTGGGAGTGAGCGCGCGTCCCACTGGTGCAGCTCGAGGCGCGCTCCGCCCGCGTTCTCGCGCGCTGAGGCGATGGCGTCCGCGGCGACGTCGCTCCCGACGATGCGCTGCGCGTCGTACGCCGCACGCTCCAGCACGATGGTGCCCGAACCACAGAACGGGTCCAGAAACACGTCCTGCGCGCTGGGGGCGGTGAGCCACACCAATGCGTGGGCCGTTGGCGGGCGCAGCGCGGCGGCGGCGAAGGCGCGCTCGCGTCCGCGCCAGCGCAGCTCTGGTGGCGAGAGGCGCCGGCTCAGCCAGGCCCGCTCACCATCGAGGTCCAGGCGCAGCTCGACCGAATGCTCCGCCGGCGTGCCGAGTCGCCAGCGCGGCCGGCGGTGCAGGACCGCGCCGGCGACGGCATCGGCCGCCTCGAAGCGCGAGTAGCTATGGGGGCCGCGCCGGCTGGCGTTGACCCACAGGGTCACGGGCCGCTGCGCGGCGTGCGCATCGAGCAGATCGGCCGCACATCGCCCGAGCGCTGGCAGGTCGGCGCGGTGCGGGCCGATGCGCACCTCCCCGAGGAATACGTAGACGTTGTCGACGGTGCGTAGAGCCAGCAGGTCACTGTCCGACGCAGAGGCCTCGACGACAATCCGGCCTCGCTCGGTCTCGCGGACCGTCGCGCCGGGCAGCTTCGCGGCGAGCTCGTCGCCGGCCACCCGCTCGAGGCCGGGTGGGACAGTGAGGAGATACGCCGGCACGCGTCAGCGCTTGGGCCGGCGCAGCGCGCCGCGCACCCACGACGCGAGTCTCCGCTCGTCGACGCCGCTCAGCGCGCGCAGGCTCTCGGTCCATGACCCAACCGCCTCGGGGCCGAGCGCGAAGTAGGCGGTGGCACGGCGCCCGATGAGGTACGTGGAGAGCGCATTGGTGCCGGCGGCGACGGCGATGCCGGCGAATGGGAGCGCGCGTGCCAGCCAGCGCTCGGCGAAGCGCTCGGTCAGGCGGAGCGACAGACGCGAGCCGCCGCGCGAGACCAGCCGCGCGCCGCCGGCGCTGAGGCCCGCGATGAGCATGAAGGCGCGCCGCTTCTCTTCCTTTGAGAGGCGCCGCGCATAGACCTCGGCGATCTCGAGAAGCAGCTCGCTCTGCAGTCTCAGCGTCGCGCCCAGGTCGGCCACCGCGCCGACCGTCAGGGCGACGATGGTGCCCAGCACCGGGATCACGCTCGCGGCGGCGGTCGCGGCGCCGATCGACGCCGTCTGACGCACTTTGCGCATCACCAGCTCGTCCACGAGCTGCTGGGTGGTCCAGTCGGGATGGGCGTCGCGCAGCGTGCGCACGCGCTCGATCGCCTGCGCCTCATCCGCGTCGTCGACCCGGTCGAGGAGCAGGTCGAGGAGACGAGCGCTGCCAGAGGGCAGGCCGGGGATCCCGGGCATCGCAGGACCATAACTTTCCTTTCGGCCGCGCCGTTCCCAGGAGTACGCCGGGCCGCGCGCCCGTGCGCGGACCATGACCACGTTTTCGGCTGTTGCCCCAGGCTCCCGAATCCGGCCCGCCGCCGTACGGCCCTTTGCCGGCCTGGCAGGGGCGGTCGTACTCACGGTGGCGCTGTTCTCGTCCGGGCTGGCCGCGCTCGACCACATGGACTGGCTGGCGCGGACCGCGACGGGGTTCCACTCGGGCAGCTTTTCATCCGGCAGTCAGGGCGACTACGCCCCCACGGCGCCGCAGCGGGTGGCACCGCAACGCAGGTGACGGACGGGCGCTCCGCCTGCCCCGTGGCCCCACTCCACCGCTCTGCTTACGCCCATCAGCCGTCATAATCGGGCAGAGTGGTCGATGGCGCGGGATTAACCGCCGACCAGTTCCTCAGCTTCCTCACCCAGGCTGCGTTCTTCCTGGTCTTTCTGCTGACCGGGTGGAGTGCACTGCGCCGTCCGCGGCGCGCGGCGATCAACACGGCGCTCTTCTTCGGGGTCATCGCCGCCGTCGTGCTCTGGCAGTGGCTCAGCGGCGTCCTCCACCTGGCTCCCAACCGGATCGCCAGCACGATCGTCGGGGCACTGTTCTTCACGCTGCCCTACCTGATGCTGCGGCTGGTGGACGACTTCGCGTACGTGCCGCGCTGGATCAAGCGCGCCGCCGAGGCCGGGCTAGCTCTCTCTGCGGGGGCGCTGGTGGCCCTCAACAGCTGGGAGACGGCGGACCCGCGCCGCGTGGCGCCGACAGTGGTGCTGATCGTGTATTTCGTCGTGCTGATCGCCTACTCGGGCGTGCGCTTCGTCATGGAGGCGGCGCAGACCACCGGCGTGACGCAGCGCCGGATGCAGGCCGTCGCAGTCGGGTCGATCCTGCTGGCGCTGCTGCTGTTCCTCGCGCTACCGCAGCTGTTCGTGCCCAGCCTGGCCCCGGTGCTGTCGATCGTCAACCGGCTGTGCGGCCTTGCTTCGGGCCTGGCGTTTTTCCTCGGCTTCGCGCCGCCGCCTATCCTGCGCCGTGCGTGGCAGGAGCCCGAGCTGCGCGCGTTCCTGGGCCGCGCGGCGAGCTTGCCGCGCCTGGCGACGACGGACGAGATCGTGGCCGAGATCGAGCGGGGGGCTGCCGCCGCGCTGGGCACGCCGCACGCCTCGGTCGGCTTGTGGGATCGCGAGCGCGACGTGCTGCGCTACCGTGCGCCCGGCGGCGACATACTGGAGGCGCCGTCGGATCGTTACGTGCCCGGCCGTGCATTCACCACGCAACGCCCGATCTACTGCGACGATGCGATGCGCGATGACCCGGAGAATGCCGAGGAGTACCGACGCAACGGGGCGCGCGCGGTGCTGAGCGCGCCGATCACGGCCGGCGCGGAGCAACTCGGCGTGTTGACGGCCTACTCGCCGCGACCACCGATCTTCGCCGACGACGATCTGGTGCTGCTCCGGCTGCTGGCGGACCAGGCGGCGGTGATCCTGGAGAGTCGCCGCCTGATTGACGATGCAGCGCGGGTCCGCGCACAGGAGGAGGCAACGCGGCTGCGTGACGACTTCCTGTCGTCGGCGGCGCATGACCTGAAGACGCCGCTCACGACGCTGCTGGCGCAGGCGCAGCTGTTGGAGCGCAAGGCCGCACGCGACCCCGAGGCGCCCGCGGACCTAAGCGGAATCCGGCGACTGGTCGGCGAAACGCGCCGTCTGAACGGTCTGGTGCTCGAGCTCCTGGACGCTTCACGCGCGGAGCACGGCCGCATCCTGGCCTCGCTCGAGCCGCTGGACCTGGCCGAGGTGGCGCATGTGGTGTGCGGGCGCGTAACGACGGAGCGACATCCGTGCCGCGCCGAAACCGCCGGCACAGTCGAGGGACAGTTCGATCGCACCCGTATCGAGCAAGTACTCAACAATCTGCTCGAGAACGCGATCAAGTACAGCCCCGAGGGCGGCGCGATTGTGGTGCGAGTCTGGGCAGAGGGCGAGCGCGCCCACCTCACCGTGGCGGACAAGGGGATCGGCATCCTTCCCGAAGACCAACCGTTCGTGTTCGAGCGATTTCATCGTGGCCGGAACGTCGACGACAGGCAGTTCGCAGGCATGGGGCTGGGGTTGTACATCTGCCGCGCGATCGTGGAGGCGCACGGCGGCGTGATCCGCGTGTCGAGCGAGTCGGGCGCGGGAACGACGTTCCACGTGGAGCTGCCTCTGGAGCCGCCGGTGACCGTGCGGCAGCATGAACCGCTGGCTGCCGCGTCGGTATGATCCACGCGTGCCCGGCGGTCCCATCCTGGTCGTAGACGACGATCCGAACATCCTGGACGTCGTCGCCGAGCTGCTCGACATGGAGGGCTACCCGGTGACGACGGCCTCGAACGGCGCCGAGGCGCTTGCCAAGCTGGAGGAGACGACGCCGTCGCTGGTGCTCCTGGACATGCGCATGCCGGTGCTGGACGGGTGGGGCTTCGCGCGCGAGGTCAAGGCGCGCGGCATCGAGCTGCCGATCCTGGTGATGACGGCGGCGCAGAACGCGCGCCTCTGGGCGGAGGAGATTGGCGCGCAGGGCTACGTCGCGAAGCCGTTCGAGGTCCCGGCGCTCCTCGACGCGGTGGAGCGACTGCGCACGAATTGACGTTCGCGCAGCATCCTGACCGGAGCGAAGGAGCCACCTCCCCGACCGAGCCGGGCAACCCCTGGTCCGCGTCGCTGACGGGGCTGCCGTGGCTGCGCGGCAACCTGCACTGCCACACGACGCAGTCAGATGGCCGCCTCTCGCCACAAGACACGATCGACTGGTTCGCCAACGCGGGCTACCAGCTCCTGGCGCTGACCGACCACAACACCGTCACCGATCCGTCAGGGCTCGACGCGCGAGGGATGTGCCTGCTGACGTCGAGCGAAGTGACGGCGCAGGGTGGGGAGCTGGGCGGCTCGTACCACCTCATCTCGCTCGGCCTCCCCACCGGCGCCGCGCTTCCCCCGGTGACCGCCCACGTGGCCGAGTCGGTGGCGCGGCTGCGCGAGCAGGGAGCGCTGGTCTTCATCGCCCACCCCCACTGGTCGGGGCTCAGCGTGGCCGACCTGACGGCGGGGACGCGCGCCGGCGCGGCGGGCATCGAAATCTACAACGGCGGCACGGTGCTGGACAGCCGCAAGGGCGAGGCGTTAACTCACTGGGACGAGGGACTAGGGCGCGGCGAGCGGTGGTGGGGCATCGCAGTGGACGACACGCACTGGCACACCATCGACCGCGCGCTCGGCTGGGTCATGGTTCGCGCCGCCGAACCGTCGCCGCGCGCCGTGCTGGATGCGCTCGCGGTGGGGCACTTCTACGCCTCGAGCGGGCCGGAGATCCAGCGCGTCGCGTTCAGTCGCGAGGGGGACGACGTCTATCTGAGCGTCGAAACGTCCCCCTGCGCCGCGATCTACGCGCTGTCCTACGGCTCTCGCAACCAGTTCGAGTTCGACCGTGAGGCAGCGGCGCGCGGGGAAGCCGGCTCAACGGTCACGACGGCGAGCTTCAAGCTGCGCGCCGGGGGACCGGGCGGCTACGTACGCATCCAGTGCACGGACTGGCAGTGGCGGAACGCCTGGAGCAACCCCCTCTACATCCCGACGTCGTAGCGGTCTGGCGTCTGCCGCTACGTGGTGTCGTTTGTCTCAGTCTGGTTACGTACTATCGCGGGTGGCGCCCCGTCGTTAAGATGATGGGGGTTCATTCGAGCAAGAGCATGATGACCGCGAAGATGAACCAGCCGGACCACGGGGCCAAGGCGCGCCGGATCCTCATTGTGGAGGATGACGCGACGCTGGCCGGCCTGATGGCGTCGGTGCTTTCCGATGCTGGCTACCAGCCCGACGTCGTCCCGTCGCCCGAGCACGCGCAGGGACAGTACGACCTGGTGGTGGCCGACTACCTGGCGCCGGCGTACGTGCGCGGTGAGCCGTGGCCGTACCTCGAGAAGCTACGGGCGCTCTCCAAGCAGGGGCGGATTCTGGGCTGCACGGGCCACCAGGACGCGCTCTCAGATGCGCTGGCGCACCTGGGCGTTGCCGCGGTCACATCGAAACCGTTCGACGTCGACACGCTGGTGCGGACGGTGACCGAACTGATCGAGCAGGGGCAGCGCGTCGCGGACGCCTCGCCGATCGGTCCGCTGCCTGCCGGCACGGTACTGGCCCCGAACCTCGCCTAGTGGCGGGAAGCGCTTCAAGCGCGGGCGCCGGCCGGGTCGTCGACACGCACGTCCACGCCGGACTGACCAAGTACGAGCCGATCGAATCGCTCGTCGACCAGATGTTCCGCCACCGTGTGGATCACGCGGTGCTGGTGCAGCATGCGGGTGAGTTCGACAACAGCTACCTGATCGAGTGTGCGCGGCGCTTCCCCGGTCGATTCGCCGTCGCGTGCGCCGTGGACGTGCAGCAGACCGACGCGGCGGATCGGCTGAGCGAGTGGGTCGAGCGTTCCCCGGCGGTGCAGGGCGTACGCCTGTACCTGAACCAGCTGTTTGGCGGCGCGCCGGGAGCGGAAGGAGCGTGGGGCCGCGCCGACGAGCTGGGGCTGAACATCAGCGTCGGCGGCTCGCTGCGGGACCTGGCTTCACCCCAGATGGAGGAGACGGTCCAGCGCTTCCGGCGAGCGCGGCTGCACCTGGAGCATCTGGCTCACCCCGATCCGAAGGAAGCCGAGCCGTACGAGACGTACCGCAAGGCGCTGGCGCTGGCGCAGCACGACCACGTGACGCTGAAGGTGAGCGGGTTCTACTCGTTCACGCAGCTGGCGTGGTCGCCGTACGTCGACACGATTCGGTTCTTTGAGCTGGCGCGCGGCGCGTTCGGCGCGCGGCGCATGATGTGGGGGTCGGACTTTCCGCCGATCAGCATGCGTGAGGGCTTCCACAACGCACTTCGCTTCGCGGCGCAGCTGCTGCCAGCAGGCAGCGCCGAGGACCGCGCGTACCTGATGGGCCGGACCGCGCTCGGCCACTGGCGCTTCGACCTGGGCGCGTAGCGCCGGCGGCTAGGAGGCGGTCACGCGGCGCGCCGCGATCAGCGCGGCGCCGGCGCGGGCCCAGTCGTCGCGACGGATGCCGTCGAGCGCAGCCTCAGTATAGAAGGCCCAGCGCACCATAGCGTCCAGGAACGGCCCC